>CAINDZ010000515.1 GCA_903847545.1 uncultured bacterium
CCTCGTTCGCCGCCGCCATCGCGCGCCAGTCGCGGCGCACGCCGCCCAGCCCCCACGGCACCACCAGCAGCACGGCCGCCAGCCACGGCGCCCAGGCGCGCCACTGCCGCGCGCGCGGCGGGCCGTCGGACAACAGGCGCGTGACGGCGAGCCCCGCCAGCAGCGCCAGCGACGGCACCAGCGCCAGCCGGTAGCGCGAGACGACGAAGAACACGCTCTGCACCGCCACCAGCGCCAGCAGCACCAGCGCCCACCAGCGCGTCGCCGGCCGCCGCCGGGCGGCCGCCAGGCCCGCCAGCCCCAGGACGGTGATGAGCGCGTACGGCGCGACCAGCGCGCGCAGCGCCGGCGCCGAGCGCGCCCAGCCGTCGAGGGTCGTCAGCTGGTCGATCTCCCAGCCCTGCAGGTGCAGGCGCACCTTCCTGAGCCACAGCCCCGCGGCGCGCGCGGGGTGCTGCCTGATCGAGGCCACCGCGGCGTCGGCCCACAGGCTGTCGGCCTGCGCCAGGCTGACGGCGGGACGGTCGAAGCGCTCGGCCAGGAACGCGCGGCCGGCCGGGTCCAGCAGCCACGAGCCGGGCACGACGGCCACGTAGAAGCCGTTCGCCTCGGGCCCGTTGCCGATGTAGAGGTTCACGCCGCCGTTCAGCGCCGGCCCCACCAGGCGGCCCGCGGCCCGGGAGTTGCGCGCCACCGTCGGCGCCAGCACCAGCGCCGCGCCCACGATGACGACGGCGACCGGCAGCAGCCTGTGCACCAGGCCTGGCCGCGGCGTGCGGGCGTCGTCGTCCCCCGCGCGGACAGGCCAGGCGACCGCCGCCATCCCCAGCGGCAGCAGCGCCAGCGCCGTGCCGCGCAGCATCGTCGCCAGGCCGGCGACCACGCCCAGCAGCGCCGCGCGCAGCAGGAACCGCCACGCGGGCACGGCCGAACCGCCCCACGTCGCGAGCGCCAGGAACGCCGTCACCAGGAAGGCCAGTGGGATGTCGAGCAGGACGGTGACCGCATAGACCGCGGCCGGCCGGTACAGCGCGAACAGCGCGGCGGGCAGCCACGTCGCCACCGTGCGGCGCCAGCCGACGGCCGCCAGCGGCGCGAGGTGGCGGCCGGCCAGCGCGCGCAGCAGCGCGACGATGCCCAGCCAGCAGCCGAACTGCAGCAGGCGGATGCCGCGCAGCTGCGCGGGCGCGTAGACGCGCGCCGTCGGGTCGGCCGGCGTGCTGCCGCTCAGCGCGATCAGCTTCGGGTAGAGCGGGGACATGTAGGCGGGCTCGGCCGGGTCGGGCTTCGCCGCGGCGCGGTCGAGGTAGTAGATCTCGTCGAGGATGGGCACGCGCCCGAAGACCGAGCGCTCGGCCTGCGGCAGGAAGACGGCCCAGAACGCGACCAGCAGCAGGCCGGCGACGACCACGCCCGTGAAGCGGGAGCCGGCGGGGCGGCCGCGCGCGCTCACACGCTGAACCTGATCTCGATGATGTCGCCATCCTGGACCACGTACGCCTTGCCCTCGAGGCGCACCTTGTTGGCCGCCTTGGCGGCCGACATGTCGCCGGCGGCGATGAGGTCGTCGTACGCGGTGACCTCGGCGCGGATGAAGCCGCGCTGCAGGTCCGAGTGGATGGCGCCGGCGGCCACCGGGGCCGTCGAGCCGCGGCGCACCGTCCAGGCGCGGCACTCGTCGGGACCGACGGTGAAGAAGCTCTGCAGGTCCAGCGCCGCGTAGGCCGCGCGGATCATGCGGCCGAGCGCGGGCTCGGCGATGTTCATCTCGGCCAGGAACTCGGCGGCCTCTTCGGCCGACAGCTCGGCCAGCTCGGCCTCGATACGCGCGCACAGCGACACGACGGCGGCGCCCGCGCCCGACGCGGCGGCGAGCACGTCCGCCGCGGGCTCCTCGCCCTCGCCGTGGTTCAGCACGATGATCATCGGCTTGCTGGTCAGGAACGCGTATCCGACCGCGAGCTTGGCCTCGTCCGGCGACAACGACAGTTCACGCAGCGGCCGCCCCGCCTCGAGCTGCTCCTTGAAGCGCTCCATCAGCGGCGGCTCGAGCGGGTTGGCCACCTTGCCCAGGCGGGCCTTGTCCTTCGTCAGGCGCTCCAGCCGGTTCTCGACGATCTGCAGGTCGGCCATGACCAGCTCGAGGGCCAGGCTCTCGATCTCGCCCTGCGGGTCAGCCGGGCCGTAGCCGCCGCCGAAGCAGCGCACGACCTGCGCCAGGGCGTCGACCTTGCGCGCGTGCTCCAGGAAGCGCGTGGCCTCGCGCGCGCCGTCGGCGCCCACGCCGCCGGCGAAGCCCGGCACATCCACCCACGAGATGGCGGCGTACACCGTGCGCTTGGGCTTGAACATGCCCGCCAGCCTGTCGAGGCGCGCATCAGGCACGTGGCCCGTGGCCAGGTACGGGTCGACGCCGCCCTGGCCGGTGGGGCGGCTGCCGCCGGTGATGACGTTGTGGAGGGTGGTCTTGCCCGTGAACTTCAGACCGATCAGTCCGACCTGCACTGCATGCGCTCCTGGCCTGGGTGGCTGTCATGGGAATATCGCCGCGCAAGGATAGGCCCTGCCGGGCGCAGGGCCAAACCCCAAGCGGCGGGATGCCGGGTCCGCGACGGTCAGTCGCCGGGCGGCTCCGGGGTCGCCCAAGGCGAGGCGTTCTCGTAGGGGTCGGACCAGTCGGACCATTCGCCCGCCACCCCCGTGGCCGTGGCCCCGCGCACGCGGACGAGGTACGAGTGGTAATAGTCGAGGGTCAGGTAGACCACGTGGCTGTCGACGGCGCCCGACACTGTCGTGAAACTCAGCGGGCCGACCAGTTCCTCGACACCCCGGGTCAGGTCCCGGACCTGCGCCTCGTAGCGGGCGGGGGCCGGCTGGGTGGCGCTCACCGGGGCGGCGGCGAAGGCCACGCGGACCGGGGCCTCGCGGGCCCGCACCTTGTCACCGGCGGCGGCGCGCAGCCAGGCTGCCGTCCCCAACCCTGCGCAAAGGGTGATGGCGGCGACGATCGCACTGATTTTCTGTTTCCTGGTCATGGCTCTTCCCGTCCCGGGAGCGCCCGGGTTCGCGTGGTGCGGCCTGCCTGCCGATCGCGTTTCACAGATGGGGTGGCAACAAGATACCAGATCGGCCCCGACCTTGCTACCGCGGGGCGGGGCCCTCGTCCCGGCCCCCGCCCGGAACAATGAGAACGGCTTTTCACGTGTTTCCTGTTGCCCAGCCGGCCCCCGGACCGGCATATTCAGGAAGCAACCCCTGATGTCGGCATCCAAGGAATCGCCGAGCCCCGGAGGGATCCGGGTGGCTGGTCGGGGTTTGTGCATGGAGGATGGATTCGGTTGCGCCGCCTGTTCCTGATCAGCTTCATCGCCTGCCTGGTCGTCGGGCCCTCCGTTCATGGGGCCGACCTCACCGTTCCCGGCAGCCACGCCACCATCCGCGCGGCGCTCGCCTCGGCGACCGCCGGCGACCGCGTGCTCGTCTCCCCCGGCACCTATCGCGAGGTGGGCCTCGTGCTGCGCGAGGGCATCGTGCTGGCGGGCACGGGAAGCTCGCCCGATGCCGTCGTCATCGACGGCCAGGGCACCGGGCGCATCCTCTCCTGCGAGAACACCGTGCGCACGTCCGAGGTGCGCAACCTGACCTTCACGCGCGGCCGCGCCGCGGGCACGACGATGCGCGACGGCAGCGGCGGCGCCATCCTGTGCAACCATGCGGCGCTGACGATCACCGACTGCAACTTCCGCGACAACACGGCGTCCGAGAACGGCGGCGCGGTGTGGGTCTTCGAGGCCTCGCCCACCATCAACGGCTGCCGGTTCACGGGCAACACGGCCGGCGGGGGCGGCGGCGGCGTCGACTGCACCCTGAACGCCTCGCCCAGCCTGCAGAACTGCCGCTTCGAGAACAACCGCGCCGACTGGGGCGCGGGGTTGTCGTGCCGCGACCTGTCGTCGCCCGTGGTCATCTCGACGATGTTCGTCGCCAACGTGACGGTGGGCGCGCGCGGCTACGGCGGCGGCGCGTTCGCCGACCTCGACTCGAAGCCGGCCTTCCTGTCCTGCACCTTCACGGCCAACGAGGCGCGCTACGGCGGCGCGGTGGCGAACTTCGCCGGCGCCGACGGCACGCTCATCCGCTGCACGCTGGTCGGCAACCACGCCAGCTGGCGCGGCGCGGGCATCTACACGAACAACGCCTCGACGACGGTCGGCGCCAGCATCATCGCCTTCCATGACGGGCCGGGCCTGTTCTCGGGCGGGACCTACGGCCCGCAGCTCAACCAGTGCGACCTGTTCGGCAACACCGGCGGCAACTGGACGGGCGCCGCGGCCCCGGCCGTGATCGGCGCGACCAACCTGGCGCGCGACCCCCTGTTCTGCCTGTCGGCGGATCCGGCGGTGCTGACGTTCGCGCTGCAGGACGCCTCGCCCTGCCACCCCGACAGCAACGGCGGGCTGACGCTGGGCGCCTGGCCGGCCGGCTGCGGCGCGCCGCTGCCGTCGACGCTGTCGCTGGCGGCGAACTGGTCGGGCCACCTGGCGCGGCTAGCCTGGAACCTGCCCGACGGCCTGGGCGTCACGCCCGCGTTCCGCCTGACGGGCGCGCGCGCCGCAACGCCGGAGCTGTCCTGGGAGGTGCCGTTCTCCGACCAGGGGGGCGGGCAGTACGCCGCCGACGATGCGGCCGCCACGCAATCGGGCGAGGGCCCGTTCGTCTGGAGCCTGTACGCGCAGTTCGCCGGCGGCGACTGGACCCTGATGGCGCAGGTGACGATGGACCTGCCGCGCAACGTGCCGGGCGTCTCGCACGTGCTGGCGGCGCCCAACCCGTTCAATCCCTCGACGTCGATCCGCTTCGAGCTCGGCACGGCCCAGCGCGTGCGCGTGACGGTCTACGACCTCGAGGGGCGGCTCGTCGCCCGGTTGGCCGACGAGGTGTTCGCGGCCGGCGCGAACGCCGTGGACTGGGACGGCCGTGCCGCCGACGGCACCGGCGCGGCCTCGGGCACCTACCTGGTCATGGTCGACAGCCCGGGGCGCGTGGTCACCACGAAGGTCACCCTGGTCAAGTGATCGCCTGATCGCCGCCGATACGGCCGCCGCGCCGCCGGGCCACGATGCCCGCGGCCGGGCGGCCGTCGTCGTCGAAGCCCTCCTCGTGCGCCAGCACGTCCCACCGCGCCGGCGGGAACGCCGCCGCCAGCTCGCCGGGGCGCAGGCGATGGCGCGCCGTCACGTCGTCGGCCAGGCCGGGCGCCTCGCGGAACGTGCGCACGACCGCCACGCCGCCGCCACACACCAGCCCGTCCATCCGCGCCAGCAGCCCCCGGTCCAGGCAGCGCACGTTCACGACCACGGCCCACGGGCCGCGCGGCAGCGCGCCGGGATCGCGCACATCCGCGGCGTGCGCGCGCACGGACACGCCCTGCGTGCCGGCCAGGCGCTGCGCCATCGCCAGCGCCTCGGGTTGCCAGTCCACGCCCGTGACACGGTAGCCGCGCAGCGCGAGCCACACGGCGGCGCGGCCGCTGCCGCAGCCGAGGTCGAGGACCGGACCGAGCGCCGGCGGCGGCAGCAGGCCCTCGTGTGCCGCGAGCCACGCCGGCGGCTGCCACAGCGTGCGGCGGTTCGTTCCGCGCTCGCGCAGCGCGGCGGGCAGGCGGGCCAGGA
Source organism: uncultured bacterium (assembly GCA_903847545.1). Classification (GTDB taxonomy): domain Bacteria; phylum Krumholzibacteriota; class Krumholzibacteriia; order LZORAL124-64-63; family LZORAL124-64-63; genus CAINDZ01. Next base: position 5,673 of record CAINDZ010000515.1, read on the forward strand.
AGTCGTCCGTCAGGGCGACGGCCGAAAGGTGCGCGCGGCCGCGGGCGGCCAGGCCTTGCGCGAGCCGCATCGCCCGTTCGACGGTGTCCGCGACGACCAGCAGGGGCAGGTGACGGGGCGGCAGGAAGATCGACGGCAGCCCCGCGTCCAGCCGGGCGGCGTCACCTGCGAGGTCGGCCACGCCGGGCAGGGAGACGGCGCCGGCCAGGTGGCCCGCCGCGAACCGGTCCGCGCCGCGCTCGTCCAGGACGGCCGGGACCGGCCTGCCGTCCAGGCAGGCCAGCAGCGCAGGCAAGTCGTTTCCCGGCAACAGGTTGAAACCCACGCAACCCCCTTGCGGCGGCCCCCGGAGCTTTTGGTGGCCCGCCCCCAATGCGTGCTTTATTATCGCCCCCCCGGGCCGAAATCAACCTCGGTGCAAGCGTAAGTCCTTTCGCCCCTGCCCCGTGTCCGGCGGTCCGGTGGCCGCTGTCCAGGAGAAATGCCCATGCCTTCGATCCGCAAGTTCGTCGTCACGCCCAACCTGCCCGACCCGCTCAAGCCGTTGCTCGACATCGCGCGCAACGTCTGGTGGAGCTGGAACGTCGAGGCCATCTCGCTGCTGCGACGCGTGGACCCCGACCTGTGGGATCGCCATGCCGGCAACCCGGTGGCGGTGCTGGGCTCGCTGTCGGCGCAGCGCGTGCGCGAGCTCGAGCGCGACCAGGCTTTCCTGGCCCACCTCGAGCGCGTGCAGGGCGACCTCGAGCGCTACCTGACGCACCCGACGTGGTATGCGAACGAACACAACGGCGTCGGCGAGGGCCTGATCGGCTACTTCTCGTTGGAGTTCGGCCTGCACGAGTCGCTGCCCCTGTACTCGGGCGGCCTTGGCATCCTGGCCGGCGACCACCTGAAGTCGGCCACGGACCTGGGCATCCCCCTGGTGGGCGTGGGCCTGGCCTACCAGTCCGGCTACTTCCGCCAGTACCTGAACCACGACGGCTGGCAGATGGAGGAGTACCCGGTCAACGACTTCTACAACATGTCGATGTCGCTGGAGCGCGACCGCGAGGGCGCGCCGCGCCTGATCGAGGTGCACTACCCGGGCCGCTCCATCTTCGCGCAGATCTGGCGCTTGCAGGTGGGCCGCAACCCCCTGTTCCTGCTGGACACCAACGTGATGGAGAACCAGCCCGAGGACCGCGACCTGACCGCGCGCCTGTACGGCGGCGACAACGACATGCGCATCCGGCAGGAGATCATGCTGGGCATCGGCGGCCTGCGGGCGCTGATCGCGCTGGGCCTCGAGCCCACCGTGTGCCACATGAACGAGGGCCACTCGGCCTTCCTGGCGCTCGAGCGCATCAACCTGCTGATGAAGAACCGCAAGCTGTCGTTCGAGACCGCGTTCGAGGTCGTGCGCGCCAGCAGCATCTTCACCACGCACACGCCTGTGCCCGCGGGCAACGACCACTTCCCGCCCGAGCTGGTGCGCACCTACCTGACGCGCAAGGCCGACGAGATGCACATCGGCATCGACCGGCTGCTGGCCCTGGGCCGCCAGGACCCGCAGAACGCGGCCGAGACGTTCTGCATGACGGTGCTGGCGCTGCGGCTGAGCCGCTTCGCCAACGGCGTCAGCGAGCTGCACGGGCACGTCTCGCGCAACATGTGGCAGCGCGTGTGGCCCGAGGTGCCCGAGAACGAGATCCCCATCGCGCACGTGACCAACGGCATCCACACGCGCAGCTGGCTGTGCTCGGAGATCGCGCGGCTGTACGACCGCTACCTGGGGCCCCGCTGGTACGAGGAGCCCACGAACAAGACGCTGTGGGACCGCGTGGACCAGATCCCGGACGCCGAGCTGTGGCGCTCGCACGAGCGCATGCGCGAGCGGCTGGTCGGGTTCACGCGCGGCCGCCTGCGCCGGCAGCTGAAGCGGCGCGGCGCCAACCGCATCTGGATCAAGGCGGCCAGCGAGGCGCTGGACCCCGAGGCCCTGACCATCGGCTTCGCGCGGCGCTTCGCCACGTACAAGCGGGCGGCGCTGATCCTGAGCGACCCCGAGCGCCTGAGCCGCATCTTGAACAATCCCGAGCGGCCGGTGCAGCTGATCTTCGCGGGCAAGGCCCACCCGAAGGACCACCCGGGCAAGGAAGTCATCCGCCAGCTGGTGCACATGGCCGAGCGCGAGGAGTTCCGCAAGCGGATCGTCTTCGTCGAGGACTACAACATCGAGGTGGCGCGCTACCTGGTGCAGGGCGTCGACGTGTGGCTGAACAACCCGCGGCGCCCCCTCGAGGCCTCGGGCACCAGCGGCATGAAGGTGCCGCCCAACGGCGGCATCAACCTGTCGGTGCTGGACGGCTGGTGGTGCGAGGCCTACAAGACGGACAACGGCTGGGCCATCGGCGCCGGCGAGGAATACGACGACCAGAACTACCAGGACGACGTCGAGAGCACGGCGCTGTACGACCTGCTCGAGAACGAGATCGTGCCGACGTTCTACGAGCGCGGCGTGGACGGCGTGCCGCGCGAGTGGACGCGCATCATGAAGAACTCGATGCGCACGGTGAACGCCGAGTTCAACACCAACCGCATGGTCGAGGAGTACACCGAGCGCTTCTACATCCCCTGCCTGGACAACATGCGGCGCCTGGCCGCGGACAGCCACGCCCTGGCCGCCGACCTGGCGGACTGGCGGCACCGACTGCACGCGAACTGGCACAACGTGCGGATCCTGGCCGTCGACGCGCCGCCGCTCAAGGCGCAGCCCATGGGCGCCATGCTGCCGGTCACCGCGCAGGTGCGCCTGGGGCCCATCAGCGCCGACGAGGTGCTGGTCGAGGTGTACCACGGCCTGCTGGACACGGACGGCCGCATCGAGGGCGGCGAGACCGCGACGATGTTC
>CAINDZ010000516.1 GCA_903847545.1 uncultured bacterium
AGGCCGACAGCCTGGTCGTGCCCGTGGAGCTTCCCGAGGGGGCCGACTGATGGGCGGCGGCCTGCGCGACCTGCTGACCCCCCGGGGGGACCGCGTCAGCTTCTGGTGCTGGCTCGGGCTGTGCCTGATGAGCCTGGCCGTGCTGTGGTCGGTGACCGAGCCGATCATCGGGCCCTACGAGAACGTCGATCCGGGCGTGCCGAAGTCGGTCTTCTGGCGCCAGATGATGTGGGCCATCGTCGGCTACGTGGGCCTGGTCGTGGCCTCGCGCGTGCCGCTGCGCCACGTCGACAACCTGGCGCCCGTGCCTTGGCTGGTGTCGCTGGTGCTGCTGATGCTGGTGCCGGTGATCGGGCCGGTCATCTCGGGCGCCCGACGGTGGATCGTCCTGGGACCGATGAGCCTGCAGCCCGCCGAGCTGGGCAAGGTGTCGTGCATCATCCTGAACGCCAGCCTGCTGGCCCGCGGCGTGGACAGCCAGCGCAAGTCGCTGGCCACCGGCGCGACGCTGTTGCTGACCCTGATCCCGGCGATGCTCGTGCTGAAGCAGCCGGACCTGGGCACGAGCCTGGTCTTCGGCGCGGCGTGGGTGACGATGATCTTCTGGTTCGGGATGCCCGGCATCTTCCTGCTGGTGGCCGCCAGCGCGGCCGCCAGCGCGATCCTGATGTTCTATTCGGAAACGGTGCTGCACCAGCCGTGGCCCTGGGGCGGCTACCTGCTGCTGCTGCTTGGGCTGCTGTACTGGGTGCGCTGGAGCATCCCCGCCAAGGTCACGATGCTGCTGGCGAACGTCTTCTCGGGCATCGGCATCCCGATCATGTGGGCGCAGCTGAAGGGCTACCAGCAGGACCGGGTGATGGCCTTCTTCAAGCCGGCCGAACACGCTTTCAGCAGCGGCTACCAGACGATCCAGTCCAAGGTGGCCATCGGGTCGGGCGGCCTTTTCGGCACGCACTACCTTAAGGGAACACAGAAAGGCCTGGCCTTTATCCCCGAGCGGCAGACCGACTTCATCTTCTCGGTGGTGGGCGAGGAACTCGGGTTCGTCGGGGCGGTCTTCGTCATCGGCCTGTTCTTCGTGATGGTGATCCGCGGGGTGGACCACGCGGCGGCGGTCCGCAAGCCGTTCTCGCGGTTCCTGGCGGTGGGCATCGTCGCCTACCTGACCTTCCACGTGGTGGTGAACGTGTCCATCACGACCGGCCTGATGCCGGTGACGGGCATCCCGCTGCCCCTGATGAGCTACGGCGGCTCGAACCTGCTGGTGACCTCGGCCATGCTGGGGCTGCTGCTGAACGTGAGCTCGAAGTCCTTCGACGTCTGACGGCCGGCCCCGCGCGGCGGGGCCCCGAACCCGGGAGCGGCGATGCATCCCCAGATCTTCGGCATCATCAAGAGCTACGGCCTCATGCTGGCGATCAGCTTCGCCCTGGGCATGTGGCTGAGCGTGCGGCGCGGCCGCCCGCGCGGCATCGCGCCCGAGCCGATCCTGGACCTGGTCTTCGCGGTGCTGGTGTCGAGCATCATCGGCGTGCGGCTGTTCTATGTCGCCACGCACCCGGCGGAATTCGACCCCTGGTACCGCGCCCTGTTCATCTGGGACGGGGGGCTGACCCTGTACGGCGGCATCCTGGCGGCGATGGCGACGGTGTGGTGGCTGTGCCGCCGGCGGGGGATCCGCTTCCTGGACATCGCCGACACGTTCTCGCCCGGGCTGGCGCTGGGCATCGGGCTGACGCGCATCGGCTGCTACCTGGCCGGCTGCTGCTACGGCAAGCCGACCACGTGCGCCCTGGGCGTCCACTTCCCGGCCGACGCGCCCTCGACCCGCGCCTGGGGCGCGAGCGCCGTCCACCCGACGCAGCTGTACGCGTCCGCCGCCGGCTTCGCCATCTTCGGGCTGCTGGTGTGGGCCGAGCGGCTGCCCGGCGGGCGCGGCGCCACCTTCGGCCGGTTCCTGGTCCTGTACGGCGTGGCGCGACTGGTCGAGGACTTCTTCCGCGCCTACGAACCCGACCAGATGCTGGCGGGCCTCAGCAACAACCAGTGGCTGTCGCTGGCGCTGGTGGTCGCCGGCGTGTTCGTGGCCTGGCGCGCGCGTCGCCCGGAGGCGGCCCATGGCTGAGGTGTTGCGCCCGGATGGCGACGGCTGGCGGCTGGGCGAGGCGCCCTGGCGGCCCGACAATGACTTCTACGCCGTGATCGGCGACCCGGTGGCGCACTCGCTGTCGCCGCGGATGCACGCCGCGGCCCTGGCCGAGCGTGCGCTGCCGCACCGCTACGTGGCGCTGCGGGTCACGGCGGACGAACTGCCGGCCCTCAAGGCGCGCGCCGCAGACGGGCGCACAGGACGCCTGGCGGGCTTCAACGTGACGGCGCCGCACAAGGAGGCCGTCGCCGCGCTTTGCGACGGCCGCACGGACCAGGCGCGCGCCCTCGGCGCGGTGAACACCGTGCGCGTGGAGAACGGGCGCTGGCTCGGCCACAACACCGACAGCGGCGGGCTGCTGGCGGTGCTCAGCCAGGTGTGGGCGCCGGGCGAGGCGGTGCCGCCGCTGGGCGTCGTGCTGGGCACCGGCGGCTCGGCGCGCGCGGCGGTCGACGCGCTGCTGCGCTGGGGCGTCGAGTCGGTCGAGGTCCGTTACCGCAGCGAGGCCTCGGGCACGCGCTTCGCCGCTTGGCTCGAGGCGCGCGGGCTGGCCGACGACATCGCGCTGTCGCCCCTGGCGAGCGAGGCCGAGCCGATGCCCGAGGCGCCCAGCGCCTGGATCTGCTGCCTGGCCGGCGGCGTCGACGCGCGGCCGTTCCTGCCCGCGGCCGCGGGCCCCGAGACAGCCCTGCTCGTCGACGTGCGCTACGGCGACCAGCTGCCGGCCGGCGCGCCGCCCCTGGGCTTCCGCTTCAGCGACGGGCTGCCCTTGCTGCTGATGCAGGGCGGCCTGTCCTTTGCCTGGTGGTTCGGCCCGCCGGTCCCCTGGGCGGGCATGCTCGGCGCGTTGCCGCAGCGCTGAACCGTCGCCTCCCTTCATGACCCGCGGCGCCGCGAACCGCGCAGCGCCGCCATCATCCCGGCCTCCTCCCGGATCGCCGAGCATTTCCGTGTCCATGAAACCTGCCGTGTCCATGAAACCACGTGACGATCCCGCAGCGACCGGTGCGCGCCTGCGGCGTCTGGCCGCACCGGGCCTGTTCGCCGTCGGCGCGCTGGTCGAGTTGCTCCTGCCCGAGCAGTGCGTCGCGTGCGGCGTCGATGCCGCGTTCGC
>CAINDZ010000517.1 GCA_903847545.1 uncultured bacterium
CGACGCCCTCGGCCGCGAGCGCATCGGCGACGGCCGCGAGCAGCTCGCGCGGCCCCGGCAGCAGCAGCCAGTCCAGCCGCGGCTCGCTGGCGGCCAGCCACCCGCGATCCTGCAGCGACGACGAGACGTACTCGAGGTCGGCGGGCAACGATGCCACGACGCGCAGCACCGGTCCCAGCTCACCGGTCTCGCGCGCGGTGACGATGCGCGCGACGCAGCTGTCGAGGTTCGCCGCGTACTCGGCCAGCACCATCCCCTTCTCGCGCCGGCGCGACTGCCCCGGGTCGCGGTCGGTCGGCGCCAGCTGCCCGGCCTCGGCCCACGGCCGCTTGGCCAGCCGGCGCTGCACGGCGAGGTCGACGATGTCGTCCGCGCGCGGCGTCGTCAGGAAGAGGTGCTCCCACGGTTCGGTCGCCGCGGCGGGGTCCACCGTCATGATCAGCCGGCGGCCGCGGCCCAGCTGCGCGATGCGGTACCGCGTCTCGGGCTCGAATCGCTGCACCTCGCACATCACCACGACCGAGCCGGACGGGTCGGCCCCTTCGGCGCCGCCGGGCCGGCCGGGATCGGGCGACGTGCCCTTGGCCGGCACGCGCACGTCCAGCGGCCCGCGGAACCCGCGCTGCAGGCACTCGCGCGCGATGAATGCCGCCGTGCCCGGGTCCGGGCAGTAGATGGTCAGCTCGCCAGGGTCGGCGCCCTCGCGGTGCGCCAGGTCGAGCCCGCGCACGAGCGCCTCGTGGCGCCCCGAGCCGAGCATGCCGCGCAGGACCAGGAAGTGCTGGTCGCCGGCCAGGCCGGCCACGTCGGCGACGCGGGCGACCACGGCCTCGAGGTTCTGGGCGTCCGCGCCGCCCTTGATGATATTCCTGAAGCGACTGCGCGAACTCGTTGCCAATGTGCCTCGTACGGCATCATCGACATCGTCGTCGGCAGGACTCGACGCGGCGAAACGCCCGGCCACGAGCGCGCCCAGCAGCTGCCAGCCATCCTCGCCCGCGCGCACCGTCGGGCTGTCGGCCAGGCTGAGCAGGTCCACCAGGTGCATGGCGCCGGGACAGGCCGGGCCGATCCAGCGCCAGTAGCCGAGCGCCGAGCCCAGCGCCAGGAAGTGTCGCTCCTCGGCCTGCAACTCGCCGACGCCGGTCTGCACGAGCAGGCCGTCGGCCGTCGGGATCGCGACGCTCAGGACCTCGTCCAGGCGCGCGGCGAAGATCGCCAGCCCGTCCTGCAGCGAGGAGAGCACCTCGGCCGGCGGCCGCGAGATGCCGACCAGGCGCCGCGTGCTGTAGAGCAGGCCGCGCGGGCACGCGTACTCGAGCCCCACGTTGCCGAACGCGCCGGCGCCGACCATCAGCAGCAGCGTGTCGACGGCCGCGAGGTCGTCGGGCGCGATGCGAACGGGTGGATGCTCCTGGTCGATCCAGGTCAGGCCGCCGACGGGCGCGTCCTGCAGCCAGTGCGGGAGGATCGTCGTCAGGGCGCCGCCGAGCTGCTCGAGCCGGCGCAGGACCTCGGCCTGCCGCCGCGGCAGCAGGAGCGCATGGGTCTCACTGGCGCGCCGCGTGCCGGGCGCGCGCACCGAGGCGGCCGACAGCGGGTCGCCGGCCAGCCGCGCTACCCAGCGCAGCAACCCTGCGCCCTGCTCGACATCGGAGGCGGCCAGGCCGCCGAGCGCCGCGAGCCAGTCCAGCGGCAACAGTTGGCGACCGGGCGGCGGCGTCGGCTCGTACTCGGCGGCGTCGCCATGGCCGGCGCGCTCGATCATCACCGGGCGCAGCCTCGCCAGCAGGCCCTGGAAGCGGCGGATCACGGCCTCGGCGCGGTCGGCCCCGCCGACGCCCGGCCCCGTCCCCGCTTCCGGCAGCCCGGACAGCGCCTCGTCGACCGGGTCGCCCGCCGCGGACGCGCCCGGCGCGCCCATGAGCCTGGCGCCGCACACGCGCTCGACGAAGCGGATCCACGGCGCCGGCATCGAGACCGTCTGCAGGATCATGCCGTGCGCGCGCGCGTCGAGCAGGGCGCGCAGCGCGAGCGCGGATTCCTGGGCCTCGCGATCACGCGCCGGCAACCATTCGTAAAGGCCCGTGGCCACGACGGTGCGCGGCGGGTGCGAGGCCAGGAAGGCCCGCAGGGCGGGATCGGCGAAGTCGGCCGTCACGACGCGCAGCACCGCCGCCGGGAAGTCGGCCGGCCCCTCGCCGCCCCACGCCGACACGCCGTCGACACCGCCGGCGGCGACCAGCCCCGCGGCGTCGGCAGGGCACTCGTCGCTGACCAGGAGCACCCAGTGGTCGAGTTCGCCCTGTTCCCACGCCAGGCGCGTGCGCGTGGCGACCGCCGACCAAACCGGGTCGAGGTCGCCCACGAGCAGGTGCACGCCCGCAGGCATGCCCGCGTCGCCGGACCGCAATCGTTCGACGGCGGCGATCGTCGCCGCGTCGGCGCCGGCCCACTGCCTGGCCAGGGGCAGGAAGCGACCCCAGGCCGTCTCCTGGTCGCCCGGCGCGAAGCCCGGCAGGTCGAACGTGCGGCAGGCGCCCTCGCCCGAGATCGCCGCGGCGCGCACGCCGCTCCAGCCGCCGGGCTCGGCGGAATCATGCCCTGCCGCGCGCGAGCGCAACAGTCGCCACCAGCGCGTGTCCAGGATGTCGACGCCCGTCCACGGACCGGCCAGCCGCGCCGCCACCTCGAGGGCGCACAGGCGCAGGCGCCAGCCCAGGTAGGTGCGCCGCTCGGCGTCGGCGTCCAGCCACTCCTGGCGCCCGTCACCCTCGGCCACCGGGACGCCGCCGTCCTGCAGGCTGGACAGCGCCGGCACGACGAGCGCGCCGCCGTGCCCGGGGCCGGCCGGCTGGGCGGCGCCCAGGAAGCGCCAGCGCGGCCCGGCGGCGCCGAGCAGGCCGGCCTGCACCTGCGACCAGAACGCGCCCGGCTCGCCGTCGGCAGGGACGACGACCGTGACCTGGCCCTCGGCCTCGGCCACGCGCTCGGTCCATGCCGCCTGCGCAGCCATCGCTTCGGCCTTCAACAGGCGCGCGTCGGGAACGGCGCCGCGGTCGGCCATCCGCAGCCGCGGCGGGCGCGCGTCGGCCAGCGCCGCGCAATAGGGCGCGCCGAAGACGCTCAACCAGGTGCCGAGGATCTCCTCGAGTTCTGGACGCAGCCACACCGCGCCCGTCAGCAGCGAGAGGTGACGGCCGCCGCGCGTGTGCAGCAGCGCGTGCAGCGCGCGGATCTGGATGTCGTCGCGACGGAGCAGGTCCCAGTGCACCGCGGCGCTGTCCAGGAACACCCACGACGCATCGCTGCCCTCGAAGACGCCCCACAGCGCGTCGAGGCGCGCGGCGTCGGCGCCGAGGTGCTCGACCGAACCGGCCACCAGCCCGGCCTTGCGCACGCGCTGGCTGAACTGCCCGGCCCAGGTGCGCCCCGAGTCGTCGAGGCTCGGCGCCTCGCGCGGCAGGTCGGCCACCAGCGCCGCGTAGCGGTCGTACAGGGAGACGGCGCCGTCGGGTCGCGGGCGCACCTCGCGGAAGTCGAGCAGGTCGCCGTTGTGCGTCTCGACCAGGCGCGTCCAGTGGAGCAGCGGCAGCAGCGCATCGCGGCCGGGCCCGCGGCGGCCGAGCAGGTCCTCCAGCAGCGAGAGCGCGGCGTCGAGGTCGTGCACCGCGCCGCTGGCGGGAATCAGCGTGATCGGCCCGACGACGCCGCCGGCGACGCGGCCGAGCGCCTCGAGCCGCTCGAAGCGGTCGAGCACAACGCGCCACTTCTGGCGTCCCTCGCCCCAGGCGGCGATGACCGCCGGCGCGTTGCCGGTGGCCACGATCGCCAGGTCGCTGCGCCCCAGCTCGGGCGCCGCGGCCAGTTCCTCGGGCCCGGCCTCGGGCGCGGCGGCGCGCGCGACGGTCAGCGACCAGCCGTACGGGTCGGGGCGCGTCCACAGCACCGGCAGCGTCCAGGGCTCGAAGGTCTCGTCCATCGCGCGGCCGGCGTCGTCACCCATGCCGACGAACGCGTACAGGAAGCGGCTCACCTGGTCGCCGCGGCGGGCCATCGCCGCCACGCCGGCCCGCAGTGCCGGGTCGGCGGCATGCAGGCGGCTGCGCACGGCCAGCCAGAGCAGGCCGCCCAGGACGGCGCCGGCGGCCGGGCCCTGCGGCCAGGCCTCGCCCAGCGACGCGCGACGCGGCGGCTCGAGCAGCGGGTGGCCCACGTTCGGGTCCCAGCCGGCGCGCCACGGCTGCGTCTCGCCGAGGGCGATGCGCACGAGCGCCCCGCGCTCGGCGCCCGCGCCGGGCAGGCGGCTCTCGAGCACCGCAGTCAGGATGTCGACGGCAGGCCACGGCGCGGGATCGTGCTCCCACAGCAGCCCGATCGCCTGCGCCACGAGCTCGTCCGCGGCGACGATGCGCCCGGCGCACGGCGCCAGGAACGCATCCATGGCCGCGGCCTCGTCACCGGGGCGCCAGAAGGCCAGGTCGCGGGGCTGGTCGCCCCACCAGAAGACGGCCGCCACGCGACCGTCGGCCTCGACCGCGACCGAGGCCCAGGCCAGGTTGTGCTCGGGCAGGGGGCCGCCCTCGGGCCGCCGGTATTCGATGCGGGCCAGAGCGCGCTCGAAGCGCGGCGCCAGTTCGGAGCCCGGCTCGAGGCCCGCCGACTGCATCGCGCCGAGCGCCTCGTCGTAGCGCGGCACCGGGAAGTGGACGCGGTCCGTGTTGCCAAGCAGCTCGAGCAGGCGCACGCGCGCCTCGCTCGCCCGCGGCGCCGGTCCCGGGCACACCTGCAGGAACGCGCGGTAGAGGTCGACGCTCGCCGAGGCGCGGCCGAGCAGGCGGTCAGCCGTGATCGCCTCGAGCCAGCAGCGTTCCTCCTCGAGCCGCCCGGCCGAGCCGAAGTACCGCGGCTGCAGCAGCTGCAGGAAGGCCTGCGCCCACTCCTGCGACTCGGGCGAGCCCTGACGCAGCACGCCCTGCTCGACGAACGACTCGAGCAGCTCGCCGCCCTTGCGGGCCATCCACAGGCGGTCTTCCTCGGTGAGCGGGATGTCGTGGCGCACGAGGTTCAGGTCGAACGGCCGGCCGGTGCGGTTGGCGGTGCGGAACAGGCCCTTGAGCAGCGGCACGGCCGACGCCGGCTCCTCGCTGAACACGCGGCTGCGCGCGACCAGGAAGAGCGCCTTCTCGAGGATGGGCTGGTTGCGCTCGGCGTCGTCCTCGGGCCGCAGCTCGGCGACGCGCAGGCCCTCGCGCACGACCTTCTCGGCCGCGGCCATGTAGGCCTCGCGGAAGCGGCTGGCGTGGCGCTCCCACCGCCCGGGGCGCGCCACCCCGCGCTGCCACAGGCGCGCGATGCCGTCCGGCACGCGCTCGGTGAAGAAGACGCGACCGCCCGACTGCCCGCGCGTGTCGACGGCGGCCAGCCAGGCGTTCTCGGCGGCGGCAAAGTCCTGCCCGGCGAGCGCCTTCTCGGCGGCGGACAGGGATTGCCAGTAGTTCAGTCCGGGGCGCGGATCGTTGTGCTCCATGCGCGAAACATATCACGCGTCCCGCGGCGCGCCCACCAGCAAAACCGGTTGTCAGCGCACGATCGTCACGCGCGTGGCGGCGTCGGCGGCGGCGCCCCCGCCCCGCACCAGGTAGGTGCCCGCCGGCAGCTCGCGGCCGTCGCCGTCGCGTCCGTCCCAGCCCGCCTCCAGCCCG
>CAINDZ010000518.1 GCA_903847545.1 uncultured bacterium
CTGAACAAGCAGCTCGAACAGGCCAACCGCCTGTGCGACTACCTTGAACTGGGCGAGCTCATGGCGCGCGACGCCCTGATGCGCGAGGAGTCGTGCGGCGGCCATTTCCGCGAGGAGCACCAGACGCCCGAGGGCGAGGCGAGGCGCGACGACGCGAACTTCGCCTTCGTCTCGGCCTGGGAGTACACGGGGGCCGGCAAGGAACCCGTGATGCACAAGGAACCGCTGGTGTTCGAGAACGTCGAACTGAAGACCCGCAGCTACAAGTAAGGGAAGGTTGGTCCGATGAGCGACAGTTCCGCGAAGAACGGTGGGATGACGATCCACCTGAAGATCTGGCGGCAGGCCCGCGGCGCCGCCCAGGGCCGGTTCGTCGACTACACGGTGGGCGGCATCCAGAAGGAGATGTCCTTCCTGGAGATGCTGGATATCCTGAACGAGGACCTCGTCAGAAAGGGCGAGGAGGCGGTCGAGTTCGACAGCGACTGCCGCGAGGGCATCTGCGGCACATGCGGCATGGTCGTCAGCGGGGTGGCGCACGGCAAGCATGCCGGCACCACGACCTGCGAGATCCGCATGCGGCAGTACAAGGACGGCGACACCATCACGGTCGAGCCGTTCCGCGCCGGGCCCTTCCCCATCATCAAGGACCTGGTGGTCAACCGCGAGGCCTTCGACCGCATCCAGCGCAAGGGCGGCTTCGTGTCGACCAACGTCGGCTCGGCCCCGGACGGCAACGCCATCCTGGTGCCGAAGCTGGCGGCCGACGACGCGATGGACTCGGCCACGTGCATTGGCTGCGGCGCCTGCGTGGCCGCGTGCCCGAACGCGTCGGCCTCCTTGTTCGTCAGCGCGAAGATCAGCCAGCTGGCGTGGCTGCCGCAGGGCGGCCCCGAGCGCGGCCGGCGGGCGCTGGCGATGATCGCGCAGATGGATGCCGAGGGGTTCGGCGACTGCTCGAACCACGGCGAGTGCGAGGCCGTGTGCCCGAAGCAGATCTCGATCCAGAACATCGCGAAGATGCGGCGCGAGTACATCCGCGGGGCCTGGACGGGCGCCGACAAGTCGCGCAGCAGCGGCGGCGACTAGCGGCGGCGACTAGCCCGTCGACCAGGCCGGCGCCGGCGACAAGGCCGGGACAAACGAGGGCCGGGCGTGCCGCGAGGCGACGCCCGGCCCTTTATTGCGCCCGTGCGCGGGGCTGCGGGCTATTCGATGCCGCCGCCACCGCCGCCGGTGTTGACCGCCTCCAGGATGATCAGGGCCGACGCCAGATCCTGGAGCTTGCCCTTCTCGGCCGACACCGGGGGCTCGATGCCGTCCCAGGCCAGCAGCGACTCGCACCAACCGATGATCGACTCGACCACCGCGTCATGCTCGATGATGCCGCGGCCCACGACGTAGTTCAACTCGGTCACCAGCAGTTCCTGGCGCACGCGGTCCTCGTCCGTGGTGAACGTCGCACGCAGCAGGTCGTAGGCCTCCTGGATCTCGCGGCCGGGCGTGAACTGGAACGGCTCGGGCAGGAACAGCCCCTGCACCGTCACCAGGAAGCCGCGGACCTGCTCCGGGGTGAACGGCAGCGAATCCGGGTCGCAATGGCAGTGGTCGTCGTCGCGGTGCCCCCGCCCGCTCCACGCCAGGCGCCCGGTGCCCGGCGTGTCGAGCGTGCCTTCGGGCAGGCGCGTGCGCATCTCGTACGTGTAGTCGTCCTGGTCCCCGGGCTCGGCGCCGTCATCGTCGTGGTCGCCGTCGCCGTCGCGGTCATCGTGGATGGAGCAGCGGAGGAAGCGCTGCCAGGTCTCGCGCGTGAAGCCGTCCGTGGCAATCACGCCCTCGTCGATCCCGCCGAGGATGCGCGCGGGGTCGGGCACGTAGCCGAAGAACTGCATCGGCGTCTCGGGCGAGACGGCCACGTTGCGCGAGGTCGGGGTCGTCGGCGACAGGTAGGCCGCCAGGTCGGGGTTGAAGGCGGCGCCCGGGGCGCCGCCCGGCACCGACATGACGTAGGCGCCTGCCGGCAGCAGGAACTCGTAGCGTCCCTCGGCATCCGAGGTGCCGAACCACGTGCCCTCGGTCAGCGGCTGGAACATGCGCACCTGGACGTTGGGGATGCCCGGTTCGCCCGGGTCCTGCCAGCCGTCATGGTCGGTGTCGATGAACACCACGCCGCGCGCCGCATACCGCGGAGCCTCGCCCCGCGGCACCGCCAGCGCCGCGCAAACCCAGCCCAGCGAGGCGCCGAGCGGCGACCATGACGTGGTGGAGACCACCTGCACGGAGACGCTCCCCACGCCGGCGGGCACGACCACCGGCAGCGAGACAGAGTCCCACAGGTCGTCGCCCACGCCGCCGAGCGGGTTCTCGAAGATGGTCTGGCCGCTGCCCGCGTTCACGACGATCCGGTTGGGCCGGTTCTCGCCGACGCTGGCCGCCAGGATGACGAGGTTCGCGGTGCGCTCGAGCGGCGCGGCCTGGAACGTGAACACCTGCGGCTCGGTCGAGTTGAGCAGCCCGGGGAACCCGCAGAACGCCAGGTCCAGGCCGTCGCGCACGGAGATGTCCGCCGGCCGGCCGTCATCCCAGATGACGACGACGCTGACGCCGTCGTTCTCGTCCTCGAGCGTGATCTCGAAGTTAAAGTCGCTGATCGTCAGCGTACTCCGGCCCGCCTGGACCAGGCCGAGCCGCGTGATGTCGGCGCGATAGGCCGAGAAGTACCAGGGGCCTTCCCAGTCGAAGAAGTGCGTGGGGCCGCCGATGAGCGTGCCCTCGACGGCCGTGCCGTTCACGCTCACCTCGCCGTCGCCCGCCGCCGCCTGCGTGCCGCCCGCCCAGTAGAGCAGGACCTGCCGCACGACCGCTCCCTCGGGCACGTCGACGGCAAGGTCCGCCGACGAGACTCCGATCATGCTGGCGCCGGCGTGCGAGACACCGGAACCCGCCGCGATGTCGATCGACGGGGCGCCAAGCGCCTCGCTGCCGTCCTTCTGCGGGCCGCCGATGGGGTTCGTCGTCGACGAGGACCCGGGACCCGCCGGCTCCCGGTCGCGACCGCAACCGGCGACCAGGACGGCCGCGGCAAGCATCGTCATGATGGCAAGCGGCATCCGGAAATTTCGCAACGTCATGATGGCACTCCTTCGTGGTGCGAACGGATGCCGCCGCCCCGCCGATCCGCTGGGCAGGATCGGCCCCCCAGGCCGGTGACACCCCCTGAACCGCAATAACCTAGCACAGGTGAGGTTAATGTTGCCGCCAAATGTCCTGATTATTTTTTCGGCGGCCGCACGCGGTCAGCCCAGCGGCGCAGCGAGTCCGCGTCCGCCGCCCGCCCCAGGTCGCGCGCCACCAGCGCGTAATCGTCCAGCACCTCGGCGAGGTCCGGATGGTCCGCCCCCAGGCTCAACTTGAGCAAGGACAGGGCCTTGCGAAACTGCTCCTCGGCCTGCGGCAGCTGGCCCTGTAGCTTGAGGAGGCGCGCCATGTCGGCAAGCGTCCAGCCGACGTCGGCGTGGCTCTCCCCCAGCGCCGCCCGACGTATCGACAGGGCGCGCTCATAATCGGCATGCGCTTCCGCGAAACGTTTCTGGTCACGCCGCAGGTTGCCGAGATTGTTGACCGTCTGGGCCACGTCCGGGTGCCTGGCGCCGAGCGCCTTTTCGCGGATGGCCAGCGCGCGCATGTACAGGGGCTCGGCCTCGGCCAGCATCTTCTGCTCGTGAAAGACGAGCGCCAGGTTGTTCAGCGCCGTCGCGGTGTTGGGGTGCTCCGGCCCGAGCACCTTCTCGTAGATGCGCACCGTGCGCGCGTACATCGCCTGCGCCTCGGCGTAGCGCTTCTGGTGGTGGTAGAGCAGGCCGAGGTTGTTCAGCCCCTTGGCCACCAGCGCGTGCTCGGGACCGTGCACCTGCTCCCAGATGGCGAGCGCCTGCTTGTAGTACTGCTCGGACTCGGCGAAGCGGCCGCGATTCCAGCAGAGCAGGCCCAGCGAGTTGTAGCTGGCGGCCACGTCGGTGTGGCTGGACCCCAGCTCGGCCAGGCGGATGTCCAGGCCCTGCCGGTACAGCGGCTCGGCCTCGTCGTAGCGGCCCTGCCGGCGGTAGACGCTGGCCAGGTCGGTCAGGCTGCCGGCCAGCTGCAGGCGCCCCTCGCGGTTGGCCTTGTCCAGCAGCGGCACGGCGCGGTTCAGCGTGGTCTCGGCCTCGGCATAGCGGGCCTGCGCGAGGTACAACCCCGCCAGGTCGCCGAGCGAGGCAGCCACGTCGGCGGGCGGCACGCCGACGGTCGTGCGGCGCAGTTCGGCCGCGCGCAGCAGCTCGGGTTCCGCCTCGTCGTACAGGCCCATCTTGCGGTACACGCTGCCGATGGTGCCGTGCAGGCGCGCCTGGGTCTGCGGCTGGCCCTGCAGTTCGGACCCGATGCGCTCGCTGCCCGCCTCCAGGATCTCGCGCGCGGTGATGGTGGCGCTGCGCGCGTGCTCGGGGTCGGCCGCCTCGAACATGCCGACCAGGAAGCTGGAGACCTGGCGCGCGTTGTCGGCCTCCTGAAGCGCGTGCTTTTCCGCGCGCACCGCGCGGATCATGCCGCCGGTGGTGCCGGCTATGCCCAGCAGCACGGCCAGGGCCACGAAGGCGCCGGCCGCGACGCCGGTGCGGTGCCGACGCACGAACTTGCGCAGGCGGTAGCGCCGGGACGGCGGCCCCACGCTGACCGGCTCGTCGTC
>CAINDZ010000519.1 GCA_903847545.1 uncultured bacterium
GCCCTCGGGCGCGTCGTCTCCTACGACTGGATCGAAGGCGAGGGCAACTACGACCTCTGGACGTTCGTGCCCGAGCCCATGCGGATCGACCTGCGGAGCGGCGACGTCGAGAACTGGTTCGGGGGCGGGCGGTGGGCCAACGCGACCGTCTTCGACCTGCAGCCCGGCCAGCATGTCGAGGACGTCGACTTCAACCCCGGCGGCATTTCCGTGCGCTTCGTGGGGCCGGGCGACCTGGTGCCGGCCTACCACGGCCTGGTCCTGCGCCGCGAGGACGGCTCCGAACTGGACCTGGGGCGTCGGTACGAGAACCCCGTGGTGGTGCCGAACCTGCCGCCGGGTTCGTACCGCCTGTACACCGCGGGCACGTGCGACGGCGATCCCTGGCAGTCCCAGTGGTATCCGGCCGTCGCCGACTCCGGCGACGCCGTCCCGGTCGTCGTCGAGGCCGGGAGCATGAGCAGCGTGGACATGCGCTTGGCCGCGGGCGGCAGCATCGCCGGGACGTTCGCCGGCGAGAACGCGTCGCACTGGTTCACGCACGCCGTCACCCTTCAAGACGCCGATGGTCGCGACCTGTGCGGCGGTTCGGTGTACATGTACTACGGCGCCTTCTCGTTCGGGGGCCTGCCCGACGGCGCCTACCGCCTGAGCCTGGCCTGGTCGGGAGGGCGCTACTGGTACCCCGGAACGTTCGACCAGGCCCAGGCGACGCCGCTGGTCATCAGCGGCGGCAATGCGATCACCGGCCTGGTCTGGATGAACCCGTCCAAGTCCGCGGAAGCGCAGCCATGAGCCGCCGCCGTGCAACGTGGCGGCTGGCGGCTGCGGTGGCCGTCGCCGTCGCCCTGGCCGCGCTGCATGGCGGGTGTGCCGGCGATGCGACCTCCGTGCCGCCGGTGGCGGCTTCGTGCACGGTCCACGGCAGCGCCGCCCGCTTCGGGACCGCGGGGAAGCGCGTCGAGGTCCTGTTCGTCCGCGTCGGCGAGGTGACGGGCCGGTTCGAGGGCCGTGTGGGCAACACGGGCGATTATCGCCTCGACCTGCCGCCCGGCAACTACCTGGCGGGCATCAGCGTCGACTACCGCGACTACTGGCTCGGCGCCGGCGGCGCCCTGGCGACCCACGATGATGAGGCGGACACCCTGCGCCTGCGGGCCGGGGCGCCCGAGACCCGCCTCGACTTCCCGCTTGGCGCCGTACGCATCGAGGGGGCGATCCCCGCCGGCCTGGCGGCCGACGTGCTGAGGATCTCGTACCACCTGCGCCGCGAAGGGACGGAGGCAACCTCCATCATCGACGAGGACGACTGCGACGCCTCCGGCGGCGTGTTCACGTTCGACTCCGGCCCGTTGCCCCTGGGAGACTACCACGTCGCCTTCAACCGGGTGGTCGCCAGCGGGCAGACAGGCGAGCGCTTCTGGCTGCCCGGGACCTCGCGCGTCGATGACGCGACCTGGTACCACGTCGCCTCCGACTCGCTGTGCCGTGTCCCGGTGACCATGCCCGGACCGCCGGCGCGCCTCGAGGGCCACGTGACGGGCGCCTGGCAGGCGATGGGCGGAGGCTTCGCCGAGATCTTCGCCTATGACCTCGACGGCAATCTCGTCGCCGGGCCGTGGCATCCCGCCGCCGACGGCGCATTCGCCCTGGAGTTCCTGGTGGCCCAGGCCGTCCGGTTGCAGGTGCGAGGGCGGGAGAGTGTGTGTTGGGTGGGCGGCCGGACAGCGGCCGAGGCGACGGTCCATGCCTTGTCCCCCGGCGCGACGACCACCGGCGCCGATGCCGTCATCCCGGGCGCCATCATCTATGCGAGCCTGGCCGCGCCGGCCGGCGACTACGAAAACGTCTACCTGAGGTTCCTCGACCCGGTGAACCGGTCGGTGGTGCATGCCTTCTTCGTGCCGCTCGGCGCCGTGGTTCCTGTCGACTGCATGTATCCCGGCCAGTACCTCCTGCACGCGACGAATGACAGCGGCATGTCCGGGAGGTCCTCGTTCCGGGAGCAGTGGTACGACCGCGCGGCGACACC
>CAINDZ010000520.1 GCA_903847545.1 uncultured bacterium
CGCGAGCAGGCGGGCGCCGGCCCCGGGGCCGCGGGCTAGGCCACGGCGACGAAGCGGGCGCTTCCCCGGCCCGATCACCACTGGTATCATGCGGCGCGCCCGAGTCGTGCCGGCTGTCCGCGAGAGGGAGGCTTCGTGCCCGCGCTGCGCTTTGTCCGCGAGACCCTGCTGGATCCCCGCTCGCCGGCCTGCTGGTGGCGACACCCCGTCATGGCGGCGCGCGTCGTGGCGGGAGCGACGGGCAACCTGCTGTTGTCGGTCGATGAACGCCTGACGCGCCCGGCCGGGCGCGAGTGCCCGGTCTGCGGCTGGCGCGGGCGCCGCTTCCGCGCCTTCCTGTCCGGCGACGAGGTCATCCCGCAGTGCATCTGCCCCGGCTGCGGCTCCTTCGACCGCCAGCGGTTGCTGGTGCTGGGCATCCGGGCGGAGCTGCGGGGACGCGCCGGCAACCCGGCGGTGATGGTCGGGTTCTCGCTGTCGCCCGCCCTGCGTTTCCTGCTCGAGCACGAGGGCCTCGCGCGGTGCTTCCGCTCCGACATCGACGCGGGCGACCCGCGCTTCGCGCCGGACTTCGCGGCCGACCTCCGGCGCACGCCGCTGCGCGACGGGTCGGTGGACTGGGTGTTCTGCAGCCACGTGCTCGAGCACATCGCCGAGCTCGACCTGTGCCTGGACGAGATCCACCGCGTGTTGCGCGGCGGGGGCGTCGCGTGGCTGCAGGTGCCGTTCGAGGCCGGGCTGGCCCACAGCCGCCGTATTCCCATCGACCCGTTCCGCGCGCACGCGCATGCATGGCAGTTCGCGCCCGACTTCGGCACCCTGCTCGAGCGATCCGGCTGGGCGGTGACCGAGGTCGTCGCGCGCGACGCGGTGGGTGCCGCCGAGCGCCGTCGGTTCGGCATCGACCCGGACGAGCGGTACTGGATCGTGCGCAAGGCCTAGCGGATAAACAAGTTGCGGATTCCGGGGCGTCCCGCCGGCGGGGCGCCCCTTTCCGTTCGTCAAGGCGGCGGGCCGGCGGCCGATCCCTGAGGACGGGCAGCTTTCGCACGGGCACGCACCGGGGCGGTCGTCATGAATTCGTACGATGTCTTCGAGCAGGTCGAGAAGATGGGGGCCCTGCCGAGCCTCCCGCAGACCCTGCTGCACATCCAGAAGGTCGCCACCGACGGGCGTTCGTGCGCCGACGACCTGGCCGCCTGCATCCTGCGCGACCAGGCGCTGACGATGCGCGTGCTGAAGGTCGTCAACAGCGCGCTCTACCAGCGCAGCGACCGCGAGCGCATCCGGACCGTGCGCCGCGCCGTCATCGTCATGGGCTTCGAGGCCGTGCGCAAGTTGGCGCTGGGCCTGTCGGTGTTCGACATGATGAGCAAGCTGTCGCGCTCGCCGTACCTGGGCACGATCACGCGGCACTCGCTGGTCTGCGCGGGCTTCGCGCAGGTGCTGGCCGAGGCGGGCCGGCGCGTGGCGCCCGAGGAGGCGTTCGTCACGGCGCTGGTGCACGACATCGGCAAGGTGGTGCTCGTCGAGTGCTCGCCCGCCCACATGGACCTGGTGCTGCGCGACCACGAGGAGGGATTGGCCGTGCTCGAGGCCGAGCGGCGCCACTTCGGCATCACCCACGACCGCGCCGGCCGGCGCCTGGCCGCCCGCTGGAAGCTGCCGCTCGAGCTGCAGAACGCCATCGGCGACCACCACGACATCGACCCGCTGCGGCCGCCGCGCGACCTGGACCCGCTGCTGGCGGTGATCGTCTACGCGGACGCCATCAGCAACTTCACCTGCCGGCCCGAGCACCATGCGCGCGAGCTGGCGATCGGGCGCTGCGCGGCGCAGGCCCTGGGCATCCCCGCGGCCCGCATGGAGGAGATCTACGTCAAGGCCGCCGACGAGATCGCACAGCTGGCCGCCTGCATCGGCCACGGCGTGGGCGACCTGCTGGACTACGGGCAGCTGGTCAACAGCGAGGGCGGGACCCTGGTGGCCCCGGCCGCGATCAGCGCCGAAGAGCTGGCGCGGCGCACGGCGGCGCAGCTCGAGCTGTACCGGCACGTCGGCGAGGGGATCGCCGCCGGGACCGACGCGGACGAGCTGCTGGGAGACATCCTCGACGGGGCGGTGGCCACGCTCGGGTTCCGGCGCGTGGTGATGCTGGGCATCGACCAGGCGTCGCGGACGCTGGTGCCCCGCCTGTGCGCCGGGGCCGATGCGGTGGAACTGGCCGAGCGCATGGGGCTGCCCCTGACGCGCGAGAGCGGGGCCCTGGCGCAGGCCGTCCTGGAGCACCGCGCCTTCCACGTGCCGATGGCCGCCAGCCCGGCGTACCAGGGCCTGGCCGGCAGCGACCTGCTGGCGGTGGCCCGCTGTGCCGGCTATGCCGTGGCGCCGGTGATGATGGCGGGCGCCGTCATGGCCGTCCTTTACGGCGACGGCGGGCCGGACGGCGCCGACGTCGTGGCCGAGCAGGCCGCCGAACTGGCCGGCCTGGCCACCCAGGCCGCGCTGGTCATGTCCGCGCGGCGCCTGGTCCCCCAGGCCTGAGCCGGCCGGCGCGGCCGCGGCGACGCCTTTCCCCGCCGGGCGGGGCGTGCTATCTTTTCCCGCCTGCCGCCACGAAGCGGCTCCTACACCCATCCGAAAGAGGGATCGGCATGGCCGACATCGCCAAGCGCGCGGACGACTACAGCCGCTGGTACCAGGACGTCATCGCGGCCGCCGAGCTGGCCGACAACAGCCCCGTGCGCGGCTGCATGGTCATCCGGCCGAACGGCTACGCCATC
>CAINDZ010000521.1 GCA_903847545.1 uncultured bacterium
GCGAAGTGGAAGCACACCTCGTCCCTGTCCCCGAACACGGGCCAGAAGTAGCCCGTGCTCATCTGCCCCCGACCTGGTGGTCGATCCTTCTTGCGGCCCGCCTTGACCGGCGTCTCGTCCATGGCCAGGACCGCGCTCTCGAGGATCGAGGCCAGCTGGGCCTGGTGGATCGGCGCCAGCAGATCGGCACAGCGATGCACCCAGTTGGTCAGCGTCACGCGGCTGATCCTGACACCGCCGGCGGCCATCCGCTGGTGCTGGCGGTACAGGGGCAGGTAGTACAGGAACTTATCGACCAGGATGCCCGCCAGCAGGCTCACGTCTGCGAAGCTGCGTTCCAGAACTGCCGCCGGCGGCGGCGCGCACAGGATCTCGCTGGCGATGGCGTCGCCGGCTTCCTTCTTCTTGAACACCGGCCGCACGTACTCCAGGACGACGTAGCTGCCCGGCCGCTGGGCCAGCTTGCGGGTGGTCTTCTGGCCGATCTGTTCGTACTGGTCGCGCTGATCGGCAGGGAGATCGGGCTCCAGGACGATCCGCTCGACCGGGACCGAGTCGTCGAAGCGCATGTCCCCGTCGTCGGCCTCGGTGGCCGACGTCAGCCGGCGCTGATGGGCGGGCACCTCGATCGTGGCTGCGGGCGCGGAAGCGGGCACCTGCCCGAGCGTCAGTTGCAGGCCACCATCGGGAGCCACACGGCGTTCGCTCTTGGCGCCGAAGAGCTGGCGGGTGAACCAGTCGAGCTGTTGCTGGATCTCATCGTACTTGCGGGTCAGCTCATCGTGTCGGCGGGCGAGCTCCTGGTGGGAGACGAGCAGCGTGACGATCTCTTGCTGGCCCATCGCGGCTGCGCGTTCTTCGTTGCTCATGCATGGTGTATATCATGAACGCATCCTGTTGCCAAGCACAATGCCGTCGAGGATGAGCTGCAACTGCTCGGCGCTCAGTTGCTGCGCACGCTCGCCGCCGGGGATGACGAAGCGTCCGCGATCGAGGCGCTTGGCGAACAGGGCGAAGCCGGTGCGGTCCCAGTAGACGTACTTGAGGTGGCTGCCTCTGCGGTTGACGAACACGAACAGGCTGCCGGATAGAGGATCCTCGCCCATCGCGTCGCGCACCATGCCGACCAGGCCGTCAAAGCTCTTACGCATGTCCACGGGCTCGCGCCAGGCGAGGATGCGAGGCTGGACAGGACGCAGATGCATCAGCGGCCACCGCGCAGGCGCAGGTGGACACCGCCCGGCAGGTCGAGTTCAATGGCCCAAGGCCCGTCGTCACCGGGCGCGGACGCGGCCGGCGCCTGCAACTCGACGAAGCCGGGCGTCGAGGCGTTGACGGCCTGCCGGTGTTGCCAGCGACGAAAGCTGGAGAGGCTGAGGCCTTCCTTGCGGCAGAAATCCTGGGCGGAGAGGCGGCTCAGCTCGAAGCGCTCCAGGAGGGCGCGCTGCTGATCGGAGTTGCGGCGGACGGTCGTGCGGGTGGTGGCGGACATGGGGACTCCTCGTGGTTGGCGGGGCCGACGTTGGCGCCCGCGCAACCCGTACCAGATCACGAGGAGAGGGGGAAGACGGTCGAGAATGACCGCTTAC
>CAINDZ010000522.1 GCA_903847545.1 uncultured bacterium
CCGCCTGGTGCAGACACGCGCCGCCCGCTACGACAAGGGCGGCGAGGAGCACTACAACGTCATCTCGGCGCTGCACAAAAGCATGCGCAGCGGCCGGGGACGGCGCCGCGACGGTGCCCGCGGGCCTGCCGTCGCCGCCGCTGCTGCCTCGCTTCGTCGAGCCGTCGCTGCGGCCGTTGTGCCGGCAGTGGCAGCAGACATGGACCCTGGCGGTGCTGCCGGACCTCGCGTCGTTCGCGGCCGCCGCGCTCGTCTCGCCCTGGGGGCGCGTGGTGTTCGCGCAACCCGAGGCCCGCGAGCGCCTCGAGGCCGTCCTGGCAGCATGGGGACGCGCCAGCGCCCACGACCTGCTGGACCAGCCCCTGTGGCAGGCCTGGTGGCTGCTGACGCTGGCCGACCTCGGGGAGCAGCCCCTGGACGGCGCGCGGCCCCTGGCGATCCTGGCCGAGGCCGCGCGCACGGGCGGCGCCTACCAGCCGGCCGGCGTCTACATGTGCCAGGGGACCGAGGAGGCGCGCCGTCATTACGAGGTGCTCGGGCGCC
Organism: uncultured bacterium; assembly: GCA_903847545.1. Lineage (GTDB taxonomy): Bacteria > Krumholzibacteriota > Krumholzibacteriia > LZORAL124-64-63 > LZORAL124-64-63 > CAINDZ01. Next base: position 544 of record CAINDZ010000522.1, read on the forward strand.
TGACCGACCAGGCGCTCGTCCTCTACCAGGTGCGGTCGCCGCTGCCGGGCGACGCCGGCTGACGCGGGACCGCGAGCCGCCGCCCGGGCTTGTCCCGCGGCCGCGTGTTGACCATGTTCCCGGCGGCCCCGGCCCTGCTGCCGGCGGCGCGCCGGCGGCAGCCTCGAGCCAGGGAGCGGGACATGGATTTCGCCTTCGAGCCCTATCGCATCAAGGTCGTCGAGAAGATCGAGCGCATCAGTCGCGAGGAGCGCAAACGCCTGCTGATCGAGGCGGGCTACAACGTCTTCAAGGTGCCGTCGCGCGCCATCTACGTCGACCTCCTGACCGACAGCGGCACCGGCGCCATGAGCGACCTGCAGTGGGCCGCGCTGATGACCGGCGACGAGGCCTACGCCTGCAGCCGCTCGTTCCAGGACTTCGAGGCGACCATCCGCGACATTTTCGGCTACAAGCACGTGATCCCCACGCACCAGGGACGCGCCGCCGAGGGCCTGCTCTTCACGGCGATGGTCAAGCCGGGGCAGGTCGTGCCCAACAACATCCACTTCGACACGACGCGCGCGAACGTCGAGCACGTCGGCGGCATCGCGCTGGACTGCGTGGCCGACGCCGGCCTGGACCCGCGGCTCGAGGCCCCGTTCAAGGGCGACATGAGCCTGGAGAAGCTGGCGCACGCCTTCGAGAAGTACGGCCGTGACCGCATCCCGTTCGTGATGCTCACCATCACCAACAACAGCGGCGGCGGGCAACCCGTGTCGATGGCCAACGCGAAGGCCGTCGGCGCCTTCTGCCGCGAGATGGGCGTGCCGCTGATCTTCGACGCCTGCCGCTTCGCCGAGAACGCCTGGTTCATCCAGCAGCGCGAACAGGGCTACGGCGACGTGTCCATCAAGGACATCTGCCGCGAGATGTTCGCGCTCGGCAGCGGTTGCACGATGAGCGCCAAGAAGGACGCGCTGGTGAACATCGGCGGCTTCCTCTGCCTGGACGACGACGACTGGGCGCAGGCGGCGACGAACCTGCTGATCCTGCGCGAGGGCTTCCCGACCTACGGCGGCCTGGCCGGGCGCGACCTGGCGGCCGTCGCGCAGGGACTGCGCGAGGTGATGGACCCGGACTACCTGGCCTACCGCATCGGGCAGGTGGCGCGGCTGGGCGCGCGGCTCGACGAGCTGGGCGTGCCCTACCTGAAGCCGACCGGCGGCCACGCCGTGTACCTGGATGCGCGGCGCATGCTGCCGCACCTCCCGCAGTCGCAGTTCCCGGCGCAGGTCGTGACCGTGGCGCTCTTCGTCGAGGCCGGCGTGCGCGCCGTCGAGATCGGCAGCCTGATGTTCGAGCACCGCGACCCGGACACCGGCGAGCTGGTGCCGCCCGAGATGGAGCTGGTGCGCCTGGCCGTGCCGCGCCGCGTGTACACGCACACGCAGCTGGACTACGTGGCCGAGGCCTGCGCGCGCGTGATGGCCCTGGGCGAGCGCCTGGGCGGGCTCGAGATCACCTGGGAACCGCCCTCGCTGCGCCACTTCACCGCGCGGCTGCGCCCGGTGGGCGGCGGTTCGCTGCTGGCGGGGCAGTAGGGCGTGACGGGGGGGCTGCGCCTGGAGTGCCTGGGCCTGGATGCGCCGCTGTCCGACCTGGTCGGCGAGAGCGCCCGGTCGGCGCTCGCCGCTCTGGGCCTGTCCGGCGCGCTGGACCGCCTGGTGATCTGCGCCGACGACCTGGCCGGCTGCGACGACGCCTGGGTGCAGCCCGGGCGCGGCGCGCGGCGACGCGACCTCACGCTGTACTGCCATCCCGAGGTGTTCCTGGCCGCGCGCGCGGCGCCCGGCGTGCCGGCCGCCGTCTGGGACTGCCCGGGGCCGGGCGACACGTCCCGGCCGCCGGTGAGCGCATCCGCGTTCTCGCGCGTGCGCACCGAGGCCTTCCTGCACCATCACCTCACGGTCATCGGCGACCTGGTGCGGGGCGAGCTCGAGCCGTCCACCGTGCCGGCGGACCTGGCCGAGGCGTTCGACGCGGCCTGGGCCATCGGCGTGGACGGCCGGCTCGGGCGCGCCGGGTTGCCGGGCTACCCGCTGGCCGAGCGCCGGCGCCGGTTCAGCCGCCTGTTCTCGCAGGCGGGGATCCTGATGCCCGCGCACTGGACCGTCTTCCAGGAACTGTGGGACGGCGTCGCCGCCGGACAACAGGATGTGGTGCGGCTCGCCCGCGCGCTGCCCCGCCTGTAGGGGCCGAGGGCGCCCCCCGGGGGCGGGTCGGGCCGTTAACATTTGCATTTTCGGGGATGTTATCCCAATTTCAGGGACGCCGTGCGCGCCGGGTGCGCCGGCCGGACCCGCGGACCTTTGGGAGGTTTCTACATGTTCGGTGCCACTCCTCGGCTTCGCCTTCTGGTGATCCTGCTGGCGGGCATTCTGGCGATTTCCGTCGTGGCCGTGGTCGGGATCAAGAAGAAGGAAGCGGTCGACCCGTACCTTCACACCTCCCTGAGGAAGATCGCCACCGGCGACACCCTGAGCCCCGGCTTCCTGTTCGAGATCGACGCGCCGACGTTCGAGTTCGTGCGCGGCGGGACCGGCGTGGTCCGTGACGGCAACGTCATGGAGTTCATCGTCGCCAAGGATCTCGAGACGATGGCGCCCCGCCTGGCCGGCGCGCGCCTGGGCGTGCGCAAGGTCTTCACGCCGAAGCCCATGCACCTGAACCTGCAGCGGATCAAGCGCAACGGCGCGGTCGAGGCGGACAGCCTGCCGCTGCCGTACCCGCTGGTGCTGCCGCGCCTGCTGTCGGCCAACCAGGTCGACCTGCAGGCCCCCGGCGCCGCCCTGCCCGAGATCGGCTGGGACGCGGCCGCCATCCAGGACGCGAAGCTCTCGTACATGCCGCAGAAGGAAGGCGAGTCGTTCCGCCTCGTGAAGAGCGCGTACGAACGCTTCGCCTACGTGCCCAAGCACGACCTGCCCGCCGAGCGTCGCCTGAACCCCGCGCCCGAGGACTACGCCTGGTACCTGATCGGCGCCAAGGGCTCGCTGCAGGTCGTCGACCTGACGCTGGGCGGCGACTTCATGCTGCACCTGCTCAAGTCGAAGGAGCTGCCGCTGATCGGCGCCTTCACGCTGGTCGCCCTGCAGGAGGACGTCGCGGCCCGGCAGATCGCCCACCCGGTGATCGGCCACGTCGTCGGCATGGCCCGCCTGAACTGGTTCGAGTACGCGAACAGCTACGTGCAGGGCTGCACGGCGCGCTGAGCGCCCGCCCACGCGACGGCACACATGAAGGACGGGCCCCGCGAGGAGCCCGTCCTTCGTGCGTCAGGGAGCGCCGTGGCGCGCCGTCAGACCAGCAGCTCCATCAGTCGCGCGTCGCGCAGCACCGACTTGGGGCCGGCCTTCGTCTTCTTCTCGAGCGGGCTCGTCTGCACCTTGTTGGCCACGACGCCGACCATCAGGCCGTGCTGGCCCTCGAACAGCAGCTCGGTGGCGTGGTGCCCGAGCCGGCTGGCCATGATGCGGTCGAAGCCCGACGGCGCGCCGCCGCGCTGCACGTGGCCCAGCACGACCATGCGCACGTCGCGCTGCAGGCGGGCCTTGATCTCGAACGACACGTACGACGCCTTGCCGGCGCCCTCGGCGACGATGATCAGCGCATGGTGCTTGCCGCGCTGGTACGACTCGGCGATGCGGCGGCAGACGTCGTCGATCTTCCAGGGCACCTCGGGCAGCAGCACTTCCTCGGCGCCGGTGGCGATGGCCGTCTGCGCGGCCAGCAGCCCGTACTCGCGGCCCATGACCTCGATCACGAAGATGCGCCCGTGGCTGGTCGCCGTGTCGCGCACCTTGTCCACGGCGTCGATGGCGATGTTCAGCGCGGTGTCGAAGCCGATGCTGTAGTCGGTGCCGGGGATGTCGTTGTCGATGGTCGCCGGCACGCCGATGACCGGCAGGCCGAACTCGCGCTCCAGCTTGGCGGCCCCGCGGAAGCTGCCGTCGCCGCCGATGACGACCATGCCGTCGAGCTTCAGCTTCTTCAGCGTGCGGCCGACGGGCGCGGCGCCCTCGGGCGTGGCGAACTGCGGGTAGCGGAAGGTGCGCAGGATGGTGCCGCCCTTCTGCAGGATGCCGCTAACCGAGCCCGGGACCATCGTCTCGTAGGTGCCCTCGGCCAGTCCGAGCCAGCCCTGCTTGATGCCGATGACCTCGGCGTCATGGCGCCACGCCGTGCGCACCACCGCGCGCAACGCCGCGTTCATCCCGGCCGCGTCGCCGCCGCCGGTCAGGACCCCGATCCGCTTCATCCGTCGCCTCCCGTTTCTTCCCTGTCGTCGCCGTCGCCGGCCGTCGATCCGCCGCGCCGCTTCCGGCGCTCGTGCCACAGCCTGATCTGCTCCATGCGGCCGGCCAGCTCGGCCTCGAAGCCGCGCCGCCCGGGGGAGTAGTACGCGGTGCCGGACAGCTCGTCGGGCAGGCAGCCCATGTCGCCGAGCCCGTCGGGCGTGTCGTGAGCGTACACGTAGCCGTCGCCGTAGCCCACTTCTTTCATCAGGCGCGTCGAGGCGTTGCGCAGGTGCATGGGCACCGGCGGGTTCGAGCCTTCGCGCACCTCGGCCGCCGCCGCCCCGTAGGCGCGGTACAGCGCATTGCTCTTGGGCGCCAGCGCCAGGTAAACCGCCGCCTGCGCCAGGGCCAGTGCGCCCTCGGGCATCCCCAGCTGGTGGATGGCGTCGCGGGCGGCCAGCGTCCGGCCCAGCGCGTCGGGGTCGGCCAGGCCCACGTCCTCGCTGGCGAAGCGGACCAGCCGCCGCGCCACGTAGAGGGGGTCCTCGCCGGCCTCGAGCATGCGCGCCAGCCAGTACACCGCCGCCTGCGGGTCGCTGTTGCGCATGCTTTTGTGCAGCGCCGAGATGACGTTGTAGTGCTCCTCGCCGCCCTTGTCGTAGCGGGCGGCGCGTGTCTGCACCAGGCGGGCCACGGTGGCGGCGTCCAGCGGGCCGTGGTCGGCCTCGGGCCCGGCGGCAGCGGCCACGCTCTCGAGCAGGCCCAGCGCGGCGCGCGCGTCGCCCTCGCTCAGGCGCGCCAGCAGGTCGAGCGCCTCGGGCGCGAAGGCGGGGGCGCCGTCCAGGCCGTGCGGCGCCGTGGCGGCCCTCTGCAGCAGCGCGGCCACGTCGCCGGCCGCCAGCGGCGCCAGCACGAACAGCCGCATCCGCGAGATGAGCGCGCTGTTCACCTCGAAGCTGGGGTTCTCGGTCGTGGCCCCGATGAGCGTCACGTCGCCGCGCTCGACCCACGGCAGCAGCGCGTCCTGCTGGGCCTTGTTGAAGCGGTGGATCTCGTCCAGGAACAGGATCGTGCGCCGGCCGGTGGCGCGCTGCAGGCGCCCGGCCTCGGCCATCACTTCCTTCAGCTCCTTCGAGCCCACGGCCACCGCGCTGAACTCCAGGAACCGCGCGCCGCCCAGCCCGGCCACCAGGCGCGCGAGCGTGGTCTTGCCGCAGCCGGGCGGGCCCCACAGCAGCAGGGAAGGGATCGAAGCGCCGCCCAGGAGGCGGCGCAGCGGCCCTTCCGGGCCCAGCAGGTGGGGCTGGCCGACGACCTCGTCCAGCGAGCGCGGGCGCATGCGGTCGGCCAGCGGCGCCGTGGCGGGCGCCGTCGTGTCGGCCGTGCGCGGAAGCGCGGCGTCGTCGTGGCCGAAGAGGTCGCCGTTCATGGCCTGCCTGGGCGCGCGCGGCACGCGGGTTGCGAAGTGGACCGGTCGGCTTTCCTGCGCGAAGGCCGGGCGCGAACCCGGGTTGACGGTGCCCGGTCGCGTCATTAACCTGAACCCTCGACACAAGATATTCTTGGTGAAGGAGACTGCGCATGGCAAGGGCCATTCTCATCGTCCTGGACGGCCTCGGCGTCGGGGGCGCCCCCGACGCCGCCGCCTACGGGGACGTCGGCAGCGACACCCTGGCGAACATGGCTGCGGCGGCCGGCGGCCTGGCCGTCCCGAACCTCGAGGCGCTCGGGCTGGGCAACCTGCACGCCATCAAGGGCGTGGCCCCGGTGGCGGCGCCCCGGGCCGCGTACGGGCGGCTGGTCGAGGTGTCGGCCGGCAAGGACTCGACGACCGGCCACTGGGAGCTGATGGGCGTCGTCACCGAGCACCCGTTCCCGACCTATCCCGACGGCTTCCCGCAGGACCTGCTCGACGAGTTCACCCGCCGCAGCGGGTGGGGCGTGATCGGCAACAAGCCCGCGAGCGGGACGGCCATCATCGCCGAGCTGGGGGACGAGCACCGCGCCACGCGCAAGCTGATCGTGTACACCTCGGCCGACAGCGTGTTCCAGATCGCCGCCCACGACGAGGTCTGCGACCTGCAGGAGCTGTACCGCGTGTGCGAGGTGGCGCGCGAGCTGCTGCAGCCGCCGCACCAGGTCAGCCGCGTCATCGCGCGGCCGTTCACCGGTCCGAGCGGCGCCTATGCGCGCACGCCGATGCGCCACGACTACTCGATCGCCCCGCCGAAGGAGCTGCTGCTGCCGGTGCTGCAGTGCGCCGGCGTGCGCGTCGAGTCGATCGGCAAGATCTACGACCTCTACGCGGGCGTCGGCATCGACAAGACGTACGCCTCGAAGAACAACGGCGAGGGCATGGCGCGCCTCGACGAGGTCTATGCCGCGGCGCCCGACGGCACGCTCATCCTGCTCAACCTCGTCGACTTCGACATGCTGTGGGGCCACCGCAACGACCCGCAGGGCATGAAGCGCGGGCTCGAGGAGTTCGACCGCTGGCTGGGCGGCTTCCTGCCGCGCCTGCGCCCGGGCGACCTGCTGTTGATGACCGCCGACCACGGCAACGACCCGACCACGCCCAGCACCGACCACTCGCGCGAGATGGTGCCCATCATCGCGTGCCTGGGCGGCAGCGAGCGGGGCGTCGACCTGGGAACACACGAGGGATTCATGGATGTCGCCGCCACGCTGGCCGAATTCTTCGGCGCGGAACGGCCGCGGCGCGGGGACAGCTTCCTGGCCCGCTTGGGCGACGGGAGTCGGGGATGAACGAACGGCACCGGGAACTCGTCGAGGCGGCCTGCGCGCAGCGGCTGCGCAGCTACTCGCCCTACTCGCACTTCCGCGTGGGGGCCGCGCTGCTGGGCCGCAGCGGGACCGTGCACCTGGGCACCAACGTCGAGAACGCCAGCTTCGGGCTGTCGATCTGCGCCGAGCGCGCCGCCGTGTGCCGCGCCGTGGCCGACGGCGAGCTGGCCTTCGAGGCCATCGCCATCTGCGCCGACGGCAGCGAGCCGACGCCGCCGTGCGGCGCCTGCCGGCAGGTGCTGCTCGAGTTCGGTCCCGACCTGGTGGTGCTGATGGCGGGCAACCGTGGCGCGGCGGGGCCGGTGCAGGTCTCGACCGCCGGCGAGCTGGTGCCGCTGGCGTTCACCAACTTCAAGGCCAACCTCGACGACGAGCACGGCAACGACTCCAACGGGAAGCAGGGTGGCGGGCGATGAACGTGCTGGACATCATCGAGGCCAAGAAGCGCGGCCGCGAGCTGGACGAGGCGCAGATCAGCGACCTGGTCGCCGGCTTCACGGCGAGGGACGTCCCGGAGTACCAGATGGCGGCGTTCCTGATGGCCGTCTGGTTCCGCGGCATGACGCCCGCCGAGATCGCGGCGCTGACGGGCGCGATGCTGCGCTCGGGCGACCAGCTCGACACGTCGTCGCTGTCCGGCCCGTCGGCCGACAAGCACTCGACCGGCGGCGTGGGGGACAAGGTGAGCCTGCTGCTGGCGCCGCTGGCGGCCGCCTGCGGGCTCAAGGTGCCCATGCTGTCGGGGCGCGGCCTGGGCCACACCGGCGGCACCCTGGACAAGCTGGAGGCCATCCCGGGCTACGACATCCGCCTGGGCAACACCGCGTTCCTGGACGTGGTCGAGAAGGTGGGCTGCGCCATCATCGGGCAGGGGCCGGCCATTGCCCCGGCCGACGGCCGCATCTATGCGCTGCGCGACGTGACCGGCACGGTCGACTGCGTGCCGCTGATCACCGCGTCGATCATGTCGAAGAAGCTGGCGGCCGGGCCGAGGACGATCGTCATCGACCTCAAGACGGGTTCGGGCGCGTTCATGCGCGACCTCGAGAACGCCCGCGCCCTGGCCACCGCGCTGGTCGCCGTGGGCCGCAGCTACGGGCGCAACATGGCGGTCCTGTTCTCGGACATGAACCAGCCCCTGGGCGTGGCCATCGGGCACGCCAACGAGACGCTGGAGGCCTTCAAGGCGCTGCGGCCGGGCGGCCGCGCGTCGGCGCCGCAGGACCTGGTGCGCCTGACCGAGGAACTGACC
>CAINDZ010000523.1 GCA_903847545.1 uncultured bacterium
ATCTTCCGCAGCCCGCACACCGTGGGCCAGTTCCTCGACTCGCTGCCGCTGGTGATCCTGGCCTGGGTGATCGGCGGCGCGCTGTCGCTGTGCGGCTCGCTGGTGCTGGCCGAGCTGGCTGTGGCGCACCCGAGGACCGGCGGCCTCTACGTCTTCATCCGCGAGGGGTTCGGCGACGCGCTGGCGTTCGCCTTCGGGTGGGCCAACCTGTGGGTGATCAAGCCGACGCTGATCGCCTCGGTGACCAGCGTGTTCGCGCTGTACTTCTGCCAGGCGCTGGGGCTGGGCGAGGCCACGCGCCTGCCGGTGGGCGTGGCGGCGATCCTGCTGCTGACCTTCGTCAACTGGCTGGGCGTGCGCGAGGGCGTGCGCACGCAGACCATCTTCACGACGCTGAAGGTGGCGGGCATCGCCGCGCTGTGCGTGTGCGCCTTTGCGCTGCCGCACGCCGGGCCCGGGCCCGAGGCCGCCAGGGCGCTGGCCGAGGCCGGCGCCGCCGCCGCGCCGCCGCCCCTGCTGCTGGGCCTGGTGCTGGCGATGATCCCCATCCTGTTCGCGTACGACGGCTGGACCGACTCCACCTACGTGGCGGGCGAGATCAAGGACCCGCGCCGCGCCCTGCCGATCGGCATCCTCGGCGGCACGGTGCTGGTCATCGGCGTGTACGTGCTGACGAACATCGCGTACTACACGGTGCTCTCGCCGCGCGAGGTGGCCGTGATCCCCGCCGTGGGCTCCGAGACCATCGGCCGCATCCTGGGCGACTGGGGCCGCCGCGCGCTGGCGGTGCTGGTGGCTGTCTCCACGTTCGGCACGACCAACGGCTCGGTGTTGACGGGCCCGCGCGTGACGCAGGCGATGGCCGCCGACGGCCTGCTCTGGAAGCCGCTGGCGGCGCTCGACGCGCGACGCGCCACGCCCGCGCTGGCGCTGTGGGTGCAGGCCGTGCTGTCGTGCGTGTGGCTGTGGGCGGCCGGCAGCTTCGAGGACGTGTCGGGCTGGTTCGTGACGACGTCGTGGCTGTTCTACGCGCTGGTGACGGCGGCGGTGTTCGTCCAGCGGCGGCGCGAGAAGCGCGAGGGCCGCCAGTTGTCGGACTATCGCACCTGGCTGTACCCGGTGACACCGGTGCTGTTCATCCTGGTGACGGTCGCCCTCATCGCCAGCGACCTGCACGACCAGGGTTTACGCGCGGCGGCCGGCGTGGCGATCGCGGCGCTGGGCGTGCCGGTCTACTATGCGTTCTGGCGGGGGCGACGATCGCCCAACTGAGGGGACGGGCCATGTATTGCGAGCATTGCGGCGGCACGATGACCGATGATGCCCGGTACTGCAGCCACTGCGGCGGGCAGCGCCGCCTGCGCACCGAGCCGCCGGCCGTGCCGGACGACGGCGCCACGTACGCGCCGCCGCCGTTCGAGGCGCAGCACCTGGACCCCGACCTGATCGGCGCCGTGCGCCCGTGGGTGCGCTACTGGGCGCGGACCTTCGACATGACCTTCCTGTTCCTGGCCGTCGGCGGCATCCTGGGCGTGGTCGCGCCCGACGCGCTGGACGACAAGGTCTTCGGCAACCTGTTCGGGTTCGTCTGCCTGGCGGCCTGGGTGCTGATCGAGCCGCTGCACCTGGTGTCGGGGGGCACCACGCCGGGCAAGTGGCTGTTCCGCACGCGCGTCGTGACGACCGACGGCCGCCGCCTGAACTACGAGGACGCGCTCATGCGCAGCTTCCGGGTGTGGTGGCGCGGCATGGGCGTCGGCGCACCGATCATCAGCCTGATCACCCTCATCGCGGCGCACGAGAAACTGACGCGCAACGGCGTCACGTCGTGGGACCGCGAAGGCAACTTCACGGTGGTGCACAAGCGGCTCGGACCGGGGCGCGTCGTGGCGATCGCCTTCGTGTGCATCGCGATCTGCGCACTGATTGCGTGGGGCATGTCGCTCGAGGACTAGCCGCCCGACGCGCGAAAAAGGGCGCGCCCTGCCGGGGCGCGCCCTCGCCATTTCCAGCCTGCGCGCGGTGTCAGCGGAGGAACTCCTGCGCCCATCCCTCGGGCAGGGTGCCCTCGGGCGCCACCAGCGCCATCGCCAGGTCGCCGTCGATCCACACCCGCGCATCGCAGTCCCAGGCCCGGCCGTGGAAGACCCGGCGGCCGCCGACCGTGGACCACTCGGCGCCCTTCAGGTCCAGGTTGGCCGCCGGCACGGCAAACAGCAGGGCGCGCCGGCCGCCGCCCACGTCGTAGGCCGCCAGCGCGGACAACCGACCCACCGTGTGCCAGACGCGGCCGCCCTCGAGGCGGAAGTCCGCGTTCGAGGCAGGCACCTTCACGTCGAAGCTGAGCGACTCGCTGAGCCAGGTGGACAGCCCGCCGTTGTCGGAGATCGACACCTCGAGCGGGCGGCCGATGCGCGAGAACAGGTAGTGGTCGTGGGTGACGTCCTGGATGTAGTTGCCGATGTCGCGCCGCACCTCGGCCGAGGGCGCGGGCCCGCCGAAGTGGGCACGGTCACCGATCAGCACGCCCACGGCCAGCGACGCCGCCAGGGCCATGGGATACAGCGCCCGGCGCGCGCGCGCGGGCAGCAGGAACACCTCGGCGCGCCGCGGTGCCGCGGCCGCCTCGTCGAGCTGCGCCAGCAGTCGCGCCCGCAGCGCTTCGGGCATGGGCGCGTTCAGCGTCGCGTGCGCACGCAGGCGCACGCCAAGTTCCTCGACGCCCGCCAGGAAGGCGACGCAGGCGGGGCACTCGGCGGCGTGCGCGCGCGTGCCGGCGTCCCAGGCGTGCCCCTGGGGGTCGTCGTGCACGTGGCGGCAGTGCTGCTCGTTGTTCGTCACGTCGCCCTTTCCGTCCCGTCCGTACCGGCTGTTCCTTCGGTCCCGCCGCCGCCGGCCGCGGCCGACGCCTTCAGGCTTCCGTACAGCGCCTTGCGCGCCCTGTGCAATCCCGACCGCAGCGTGCCCGGCGCGATCTCCAGGCTCTCGGCGGCCTCTTCGTAGCTCCAGCCCTCGACGTCGACCAGCAGGACCGAGGCCCGCCAGCGCGGCGGCAGCGCCTGCAGCGCCAGCGTGATCTCGTCGTCGAAAGCGTCGCGGATGATGCCCGGCTGCCAGTCCGGCTCGGCGCCCTTCGCCTCCGCCTCGACCACCAGGTCGTCATCCCAGCCGTGCTGGCCCTGCCGCGCCTTCGAGCGCCACTGGTCGCGGCACGTGTTCTGGACGATGCGGGCCAGCCAGCTGCGGCTGTTGGTGCCCGGCTTCAGGCCGCCGAATCCCTTGAGCGCCCGCAGGAAGGCTTCCTGCGCCACGTCATCGGCCAGGTCGCAGTTGCCGCACACGCTGCGCGCCATGCGGTACAGCACGTCCAGGTGCGGCACGATCTCCGCTTCAAAGCGGCGCTTTTCGGTGGGCGAGAGCTGGGGCAGCAATGGATCGGGTCCTCACGGCTCGTGGTTCGCGACGCGCCCACCATGTTAACCCATCCCCCCGATACATGTCGCGCTTTTCCGGAAACGGGGCCGGGATTCGATGAACCCCCGGGAGTGTCGTCACCTGCCGTCGCAGGGAACCCCGGCCCTTTTCCGGCTCTTGCCCCGGGTCCCGCCTAGCGGTACCCGGCCTTCAGCTCCGACCAGCTCATCTGCTCCGTCGCGACCACTTCCTGCTCGGGCTCGACCTTGCCGTCCCAGCGCTCGGCGTAGCCGGCCTGGACCTGCGACGCCGCGCGCGACACCGAGGTCAGGAACGGCCAGCCCGTGCGGTCGGCCACGGCCAGCTGGCCCAGCTGCGTGCCGCCCGTCCAGTCGACGAAGCCGGTGCCGGTGCCGAGCGTGGACGTGAACATCGTGCGCTGGAACGTGGCCAGCGTGCCGGTCAGCACGGCGGTGCCGTCGCTGAACGTGGCGGGCGACGCCCAGTCCGAGGGCGTGGCGGCGTCCTGGTAGATGGCCACGGTGCCGCCGCTGAAGAAGCTGTTCGTGCCCAGCGTGTTCAGCGTCAGGCCCGTGACGACGATCGTGTACTCGTAGTTGGCGAAGTCCAGCGGGATCGGCGTCGCGACGGCCTGGCCGTTCACGATGCGGCCGTAGGCCGCGGCCGCGCCGCCGACGCCGGCGGGCATGGTCGCCTGCGCGTCGAAGTCGAACATCTGCACCGCGAAGGCGCTGGTGGCCAGGGCGAGCTGGGCCAGCAGCAGCAGGGTGATCTTCATCTTCTTCATCGTCCTTACGTCCTTCTGTTCAGGCGTTTGGGGGTCGGCGGCGCGAGGCGCTCTTACCGGCCGGGATTGTAGAGCTGCTTCAGCGAGCCCCAGTTCACGTTCTGCACGGGCACGGCGCCCTCGAGCTCGAGCGTGCCGTCGACCTGCACGTCGTAGCCCGCGGGGATCTGCGCGCCGGTCGGCGCGGCAAACGTGCCGGCGAAGGTGTAGGCGCAGCCGCTGCAGGGGTAAGCCAGGGCCGAGCCGCCCGTGCCGTTGAGCAGGCCCTCGTAGGCGCCGGCGCCCGAGGGCAGCAGGCTCAGCGAGAAGCTCTGGAAGGTGCCCGAGAACAGCAGCGTACCGTCGGTGAACGTGGACGGGACCGTGCCGTTGGCCGGGTAGGTGCCCCAGTCGTGGTTGCGCGAGGGGTCACCGTAGACGGCCAGCGTGCCGCCCGTGTAGGTGATGGTCGTGACGCCCGAGAACGGGTCGGTCACGGCGCCCTGGCTGGTCAGCCCGGTGATGTACAGCGTGGCCTCGGAGCTGCCGAGGTTGACCCCGAAGCGCGGGTCGATCTGCGTGACGACGGTGGCCACGGAGAACTGGTCGCCGGGCGCGCTGGCGGCCAGGCCGCCGGTCTCCCAGCCGAAGCCCACATAGTCGACCACGGCGATGCCGGCGGCGAAACCGGGCGCGGCCACGGCCAGCAACAGGGCCAGCGCGGTGCCGGCCATGAACTTTACCAACTTCATGCAACGTACCTCCGGATGCGGACGGGAAAACCAGCGAAGGCGGCGCGGCAACCGAAGCGCACCGGCCTTGACGCTTGCGGGGGGACAACGGAACCGGAGGGCGCCAAAGTTCCCCGTGGTTCCGAAAAGGGGAGTGAATCTCGATTATTTTGCTAATGGCAGGAGACAACGGACTTATGGACCCACAGGCTCCCTCGCCGGCGGGGAGCCCATCCCCGCTTAAATCCTAGGAATTGAGATTGATTTTTATGGTCACAAAATCGGAATAATTCTATCATGTTTCGACGCTGCCGCGACGGCACGGGCAAGCCCGGCGTCTCCTGCGGGGCCGACATTCGCCCCCACGGCAGCAGCCATCCCTGGCGAAAGAGGCGCGACATGGCGCTGGCTGCCGGCACCCGGCTGGGCCCTTACGAGATCGTCGCGCCGCTTGGCGCCGGCGGCATGGGCGAGGTCTACCGCGCGAAGGACACGCGCCTGGGGCGCGAAGTCGCCGTCAAGGTGCTGCCGGCGCACCTGTCGGACCATCCCGAAGTGCGGGCGCGCTTCGAGCGCGAGGCGCGCGCCGTGTCGTCGCTCAACCATCCGCACATCTGCACGCTGCACGACATCGGACGCGAGGGCGGCGTCGACTACCTGGTGATGGAGCTGGTCGACGGCGAGACGCTGGCGCAGCGCCTGTCCCGCGGCGCGCTGCCGGTGGCCGAGGTGCTGCGGATCGGCGCCCAGGTCGCCGACGCCCTGGACCGGGCGCACCGGGCGGGCATCATCCACCGCGACCTGAAGCCCGGCAACATCATGCTGACGAAGTCCGGCACCAAGCTGATGGACTTCGGCCTGGCGCGGGCGACGGGCCTGGCGGGTCCCGGCGACGGCAGCAGCCTGACGATGGCGGCGTTTTCGCAGTCGCCCACGATCGCGGCGCCGCTGACGGCCGAGGGCACGATCATTGGCACGTTCCAGTACATGGCGCCCGAGCAGCTCGACGGCCGCGATGCCGACGCGCGCAGCGACCTGTGGTCGCTCGGCTGCGTTCTCTACGAGATGGCCACCGGCCGGCGCGCCTTCGAGGGAAAAAGCCAGGCCACCCTGATCAGCGCCATCATGCGCGACGTGCCGCCTCCCCTGGGCGAGGTGCTGCCCGTCAGCCCGCCGGCGCTCGACCGGCTGGTGGGCGCCCTGCTGGCGAAGGACCCGGACGACCGCGTCCAGACGGCCCACGACGTGAAGCTGCAGTTGCGCTGGGCGGCGGAGGGCGGCCCGGCCAGCGTGTCGATGGTCACGCCCACGTTCCAGACCCAGCCCGCGCGGCGGCGCCCGTCGCCGTTGCCGTGGATCATCGCCGCGGCGTGCCTGCTCGCGGCCGGCTTCTTCGCCTGGCGCGCGTTGCACGGAGGCGGCCGTGGCGCCGCGGGCGGCGGCGGCGTGCACGCCGCCATCCTGCCCCCGCCGGGCGTCC
>CAINDZ010000524.1 GCA_903847545.1 uncultured bacterium
GACGCCGGTGCCGTGCGCGTAATAGGTGCCGTCGGGGTCGGGCGAGGGATCGCTGTCGTTGTTGCCGCAGTCGAAGCCGGGTACGAACCGCCCGGCCAGGTCGGGATGCGTCAGCAGGAAGCCGTCGTCGATGACGGCGACTGTCACCGTCGAGGCGTCGTGCCGCAGGTCCCAGGCGGACTCGGCCTGGATGTCGAGGTCCTGGAACTGCGGGTCGTGGAACTGCGCCTGCGATCCGTACAGCGGGTCGTCCGGCACGAGGTCGGGCACGCCGACGGCATCGCCCTCGACGTAGGCCACGCGCGGGTCGGCAGCCATGGCCGCCGCGCCGGGCGCCGTCGCGGCGGGCAGGCGCACGGCGAGAGCGTCGCCGTTACTGAAGGCGTGCAGCACCTCGGCCCGCATGTCGCGCAGCCAGGCGTCGCGTTCGGCCGCCGTCGCATCCGGGTGGAAGCGCACGATGCGGTCGACGGTGGGGGGCGCGGCGTGGGCGGCGCGGGGGAGCGCGGTGGCAAGGGACAGGAAGACGGCAATGACGATGAAACGGCGCATGGAAGGCACCCCCGGGCGGATTGTGGAGGGGGTGAGTGTAGCACGGATGGGGCGATCGGCGGTGAAGACAACGCAGGCCCCCGGGCGCCAACGGCACGGGGGCCTGCTGTCTGTGCGCCGGAGGCGGTAGCGCCCGCCCGGCCAACCTCGCTTGCGCCTTGGGCCTCCCGCTTGCGCCGGCGCAAGTCGCATGGCCGCAACCTGCGCCGCCGCCCCGCCGCGGAACCTACAGCAGCGGGTTAGAAACCACCCCGTCCGCCAGCTTCGGCTCGAACCACGTCGACTTCGGGGGCATCACCTGGTTGGTGTCGGCCACCGCGATGAGGTCGTCCAGCGAGGTCGCGAACAGCGCGAAGCCGGCCGCCATCTCGCCCGAGTCGACGCGCTTCTCCAGCTCGCCCAGGCCGCGGATGCCGCCGACGAAGTCCACGCGGTCGCTCTTGCGCAGGTCCTGGATGCCCAGGATGCGGTCGAGCACCAGGTCCGACAGCACGCTGACGTCCAGCGCGCCGACGGGATCCTGCTCGCGCGTCGGGGTCGGCACCGTCGGCTTCAGCAGGTGCCACTGGCCGCCCAGGTAGAGGCCGAACTCGCGGCGCGCCGCGGGCTTCGCCTGGCCGGCCACCTTGGTGATGCTGAACGACTCGCCGACCTTCGCCAGGAAGGCCTCGGGCGTCAGGCCGTTCAGGTCCTTCACCACGCGGTTGTAGTCCCAGATCTTCATCTCGTCGACCGGGTACGCCACGGCGAGGTACGTGTTGTACGGCTCGTCGCCGGTGTGCGCGCTGCCGCGCTCCTCGACCATCAGCTTCTTGACCCGGCTGGCCGCCGCGCTGCGGTGGTGGCCGTCGGCGATGTAGACCGTCTCGGCCGTGTCGAAGGCCGCCACCAGTGCGTCGATGTCCGCCTGGTCGCTGACCACCCACAGCGTGTGGATGACGCCGCCCTGGCCGGTGGCCGAGAACTCGGGCTGGCCCTTCGCCACGCGCGTGATGACGGCGTCGGCCGCCGCGATCTGCTTGTAGGCGATCAGGCCGGGGCCCGTCTGCGCGCGCACGTACCGGATCTGGTTGACGCGGTCGTCCTCCTTCACCGGGCGCGTGAACTCGTGACGGCGGATGCGCCCGGCGTCGTAGGCGTCGACGCTGGCGCCGACGACCAGGCCCGTCTGCACGTGGTCGCCCATCTGCAGGCGATACACGTAGAAGCAGGGCTTGCCGTCCTGCACCAGGATGCCGTCGTCCAGCATGCGGCGGAAGTTCTCGGCGGCCTTCTCGTACACCGCCGGCGCGTGCACGTCGGTGCCCGCGGGCAGGTCGATCTCGGCCTTCGACACGTGCAGGAAGCTGAGCGGCTTGCCCGCCGCCAGCGCGCGCGCCTCTTCCGAGTCGAGCACGTCGTACGGCGGGGCAATGACGTCCTGCGCCTTGCCGGGCGCGGGGCGGATGCCGCGGATGGGCGTGAACAGGGGCAGCTTCTTCGTCATCGTCAGGCCACCTTGTCGCCGTTGACGGCGTGCTTGCGGACGCCGTCCAGCAGGTAGTCGGCGATCTGCTCGGCCGCCTGCCGGGCCACCGTCACCTGCGCGTCCTTGGTCGAGGCGGCGATGTGCGGCGTCGCCACGACGTTCTCCATGCCGAAGAACACGTGCTCGGTCGCCGGCTCGGTCACGTACACGTCGCAGGCCAGGCCGGCGATGTGGCCGCGGTCCAGGCCCGCCTTGACGTCGGCCTCGACCATGATGCCGCCGCGGGCGCAATTGATGATGCGCACGCCGTGCTTCATCTTGTTGATGGCCTCGGCGTTGATCATGCCCTTGGTGGCCGGGTTCATCGCCACGTGGTAGGTGATGAAGTCGGCGGCCGCGTACAGTTCGTCGATGTCCTGAACCTGGCGCACGCCCAGTTCCTTCGCGCGCTCGGCCGTCAGCATCGGGTCGAAGGCGATGACGT
Source organism: uncultured bacterium (assembly GCA_903847545.1). Taxonomy (GTDB): domain Bacteria; phylum Krumholzibacteriota; class Krumholzibacteriia; order LZORAL124-64-63; family LZORAL124-64-63; genus CAINDZ01. The sequence goes on from CAINDZ010000524.1 coordinate 2,505, forward strand.
TCATCTTCAGGCCCAGCCCGCGCTCGGCCACCACGGCGCCGATGTTGCCGCAGCCGACCACGCCCAGCGTCTTGCCGGTGATCTCCACGCCCTCGAACTTCTTCTTCTCCCACTTGCCGGCGTGCGTCGAAGCGTTGGCCTGGGGGATGTGCCGCGCCAAGGCCATCATCATGGCGACGGCGTGCTCGCCGGTCGACACGGTGTTGCCGAA
>CAINDZ010000525.1 GCA_903847545.1 uncultured bacterium
CCCGGCGGCGCGCGCCATGTTCGAGATGCTCGCGCGCGACGAGGACGACCACGTCCGCATCCTGACCACCCAGTACCGCCACCTGCTGGCCGAGGGCCGCCTGAACCTCGAGGGCCTGAACCCGGCCGAGGTCGACCACGGCTCGCAGACCGTCATCACCGACGACTTCAAGCGCGCCGTCCGCAAGGGCAACTTCGAGATGGCGGTCATCAGCATCGGCTGCGACCTCGAGAACAAGGCCATCGCCTACTATCGCGACCACGCCGCGCGCACGGCCGATCCCGACCTCAAGCAGCTGTTCACCTGGCTGCTGGAGTGGGAGGACGGGCACCTGACGCAGCTGCTCGAGCTGGAGAAGATCTACCAGGACGCGTACTGGGCGGAGCAGGGCTTCTCGCCGATGTAGTCCCGACGGGAGCAGGGTGGCCGCTTGATCGTCTGGATCCTCTTCCTGGCGCTGGTCCTGGGCCTGTTGGCCCTGGATCTCGGCGTCTTCCATCGCAAGGCGCACGTCATCTCGCTGCGGGAGGCGCTGCGCTGGTCGATCATCTGGACGGTCGTCGCCCTCGGCTTCGCCGTCGTGGTCTATTACCTCTACGACCGCCACTGGTTCGGGCGCGGGCTGTCCGGCCACGGGGCCCTGACCGGCGGGCAGGCGGCCACGCAGTACTTGGTCGGCTACGTCGTCGAGCGCTCGCTGAGCCTGGACAACCTCTTCGTCATCGCGATGATCTTCCGCTACTTCCGCCTGCCCTCGGCGCTGGAGCATCGCGCGCTGTTCTGGGGCATCCTCGGCGCGCTGGTCCTGCGCGGGGCGATGATCGGCGCCGGCGTGGCCCTGATCAACCGCTTCGAGTGGATGACCTACGTGTTCGGCGCCATCCTGGTCTGGACGGCACTGCGGATGCTGAGGCAGGGCGACGAGGATCCCGAACTGGAGCACAACCCGGTGCTGAGGTGGACGCGGCGCCACCTGCGGGTGACGGCCGACTACCGCGGCACGAACTTCCTGGTGCGCGAGAACGGCGTGCTGTGGGCGACGCCGCTGGTGCCGCTGCTGATCCTGGTCGAGACCAGCGACGTCGTCTTCGCCGTCGACTCCATCCCCGCCGTGTTCGGCGTGACGCGCGACCCGTTCCTGGTCTTCACCTCGAACATCTTTGCCATCCTGGGCCTGCGCGCGCTCTTCTTCCTGCTGAGCGGCTTCATGGACCGCTTCCGCTACCTCAAGCCCAGCATCGTCATCATCCTGGGCTTCGTCGGCGTGAAGATGCTCGCGGCGAAGTGGCTGCACATCCCGGCCCTGCACTCGCTGGCGATCATCACGGCCGTCATGGCGGCCGGCGTGCTGTTCTCGGTGAAGGCGGGCGACGGCCGGGCCGCCGGGAAGGACAAGCGATGAAGCCGCATCATCCCGAGCGCCACGTCGGCGACCGCATCGGCTGGCTGCGCGCGGCCGTGCTGGGCGCCAATGACGGCATCGTCTCGACCGCCAGCCTCATCGTGGGCGTGGCGGCCGGCGGCGCGACGCGGGGCACGGTGCTGCTGGCCGGCGTGGCCGGACTGGCGGCCGGCGCGTTGTCGATGGCGGCGGGCGAGTACGTCTCGGTCTGCTCGCAGGCCGACGCCGAGGCGGCCGACCTTGCGCGCGAGCGGCGCGAGCTGGAGGAGGACCTCGAGCACGAGCAGGACGAGCTGGCGCTCATCTACCAGGGGCGAGGCCTGGACCCCGTCCTGGCACGGCAGGTGGCGCTGCAGTTGATGGCCCACGACGCCCTGGGCGCGCACGCGCGCGACGAGCTGGGTTTGACCGAGATCCACACCGCACGCCCGCTGCAGGCGGCGCTGGCCTCGGCCGCGTCGTTCGCGGTCGGCGCGGCGCTGCCCGTCCTGGTGGCGGCCGCCAGCCCCGCCGCGCAGCGCGTGCCGCTGGTCGGCG
>CAINDZ010000526.1 GCA_903847545.1 uncultured bacterium
CTGGGCGCGCGCGCCGCGCGGGGGCAGTGGATCGTCTTCATCGACGACGACATCGTGGCGCCGCCGGGCCTGCTGGCCGCGCACCTGGCGCTGCTGGAACAGTATCCCGGCGACGGCACCATCGGCCACGCCGTCACCGAGCCGGCCCTGGTCGACGCGCCCCACCTGCACTACCTGGACACCCGGGGCGCCGCGCGCCTGGGGCCCGGCCCCGCGCCCGGCCGCTACTTCGTGACCCAGAACGCCGCCGTGCCGCGCTCGGCCTTCCTGGCCGTCGGCGGCTTCGACGAGGCGTACCGCGGGTACGGGTTCGAGGACATGGAGGTGGCCTTCCGGCTGGAGGACCGCGCCGGGGTCCGGTTCCACTGCCTGCCGGCGCCGGTGCCGGTCCACGTGCACCACCACACCTTCGCCCAGCTGCTGGCCAAGCGTCGCGAGTGCGGCCAGGGCTCGCTGCGGCTGCTGGCGGCGGCCCACCCGCACCGCCTGCGCGAGATGTCGCTGCACCACGTCATCGACGCCCCCGGCGGCGGCCGGGCCGGGGCGGGCACCGTGCTGCTGCGCGCCTTCCTGGACGGGGGCGGGGCGGCGCTGCTGCCGCGCCTGCTGGCGCACTGGCCCACCGGACGCGGCCACGCGCCCCTGATGCGGGGCCTCTACTTCCGCCTGATGAACCTGGCCGTGCTCGGCTGCTACCGACAGGGCGTCAGGGATCCGCAGGCCTGAGCTGCCAAACAGGCATATCGCGACTGTCATTTTGGCTTGAGCCGGCCCTGTCAGGGTGGCCGGGGTGGGCGAGGCCTGCCCGCGTGCCGTTGTATCTGATTGTGGCACAGTAATATAGATATTATTCGGCAAGATTTGGGCGGCGGCACGCCCCTTGTTATAGAGACCCCGCGAAGACCAAACCAAACCTCGGCAACGGAGTGAGCGAACATGGCCAAGATCATCGGCATCGACCTCGGCACGACCAACAGCGTGGTTTCCGTCATGGAAGGCGGCGAGGCGAAGGTCATCCAGAACAAGGAAGGCAACCGCACGACGCCGTCGGTGGTCGCGTGGAACAAGTCGGGCGAGCGCCTGGTCGGCCTGCTGGCCAAGCGCCAGGCCGTGTCCAACCCCACCGAGACGGTGTACTCGATCAAGCGGTTCATGGGGCGCCAGTTCGCCGAGGTGGCCAAGGAGATGTCCGAGGTGCCGTACACGGTCGTCAAGGGGCCGAACGGCGAGGCGCGGGTGCAGACCAAGCACGGCGAGTTCTCGCCGCCCGAGATCTCGGCGCAGGTCCTGCGCGCGCTGAAGGAGACCGCCGAGGACTACCTGGGCGAGACCGTGACGGGCGCCGTCATCACCGTGCCCGCGTACTTCAACGACGCCCAGCGCCAGGCCACCAAGGATGCCGGCAAGATCGCGGGCCTCGAGGTCAAGCGCATCATCAACGAGCCGACCGCCGCCGCGTTCGCCTATGGGCTCGAGCGCAAGAAGGACGAGACGGTGGCCGTGTTCGACCTGGGCGGCGGCACGTTCGACATCTCGATCCTCGAGATCGGCGACGGCGTCTTCGAGGTGAAGGCCACCAACGGCGACACGCACCTGGGCGGCGACGACTTCGACCAGAAGGTCATCGACCACCTGGTGGACACGTTCCTGAAGAACGAGGGCATCGACCTGAGCCGCGACCCGATGTCGCTGCAGCGCCTGAAGGAGGCCGCCGAGCAGGCCAAGCGCGAGTTGAGCTCGTCAACGCAGGCGGAGATCAACCTGCCGTTCATCACGGCCGACCAGAACGGGCCCAAGCACCTGACGATGACGCTGACGCGCGCGAAGTTCGAGGCGCTGGTCGACGACCTGGTCGAGCGCACGGTGCGGCCGTGCCTGGAGGCGATGAAGGACGCGGGCCTTGCGCCGGCGGACATCGACGAGGTGCTGCTGGTCGGCGGCTCGACGCGCATCCCGGCCGTGCAGGCGAAAGTGCAGGCCATCTTCCAGAAGGAGCCCAACCGCACGGTGAACCCGGACGAGGTCGTGGCCATGGGCGCGGCCATCCAGGGCGGCATCCTCGCGGGCGACGACGTGGGCGACATCGTGCTGCTGGACGTCACGCCGCTGACCCTCGGCATCGAGACGCTGGGCGGCGTGCGCACCGCGCTGATCGACCGCAACACGACGATCCCCACGCGCAAGAGCCAGGTGTTCTCGACGGCGGCGGACAACCAGCCGACGGTGGACATCCACGTGCTGCAGGGCGAGCGCGAGATGGCCGTCGACAACAAGACCATCGGCCGCTTCCAGCTGACGGGCATCCCGTCGGCGCCGCGCGGCGTGCCGCAGATCGAGGTCACCTTCGACATCGACGCCAACGGCATCCTGTCGGTCAGCGCGACCGACAAGGCGACGGGCAAGGCGCAGTCGATCAGGATCCAGGCCTCGAGCGGCCTGACCGACCAGGAGATCGACAAGATGGTCCGCGACGCCGCGGCCCACGCCGACGAGGACAAGCACAAGCGCGAGCTGATCGACGTCCGCAACGAGACCGAGGCCCGGGTGCACCAGTCGCGCAAGACGCTGGCCGACCTGGGCGAGGGCGTGGACCAGGCCGACAAGGACAACGTCGAGAGCAAGATCAAGGCGTGCGAGGAGGTCCTGCGGGGCGAGGACGTGGCGATGATCCGCGCCGCCGGCGACGCCCTGCTCGCCGCCATCCAGGAAGTGGCCACCAAGGCCTACGAGAAGGCGGGCCAGGCCGGCCCGGCCGGCGGTGAGGGCGCCCAGGCGGGGCCCGAGGCCGCGGGCGCCGGGGCCGGGGCCCAGGCCGGCGGCAAGGCGGGCGCGAAGAACGACGGGGCCGTCGACGCGGACTACGAGGTCGTCGACGACTAGCGCCGGGACGGTCGAACCGGGTGCCGGGGAGGGCGTCGAGGCCCTCCCGGCACCATGCTTGACCAAAAAGATCAAATTTAGTTTGACCCGCCGGCGAAGATCGGCTAAAATAGGGCCTTGCGGGTTGGGAACCGATTCAAAGACAAAGAGATACACCGGCGAAGGACATTCGGGAAAAACGCAACTGGACGGGAACTTTTTGCGAGTGCGCAACGTTTTCAGGTTTCCGGATCAGGACTCGACTGTCGCCACGTCAAAATAGACACGAGAAGTCAAGTTAGCATTCGGGCCGCCCGACAGGGACGGCGGGGGATCCGGCGGCGGCGGGCCGCGGCCGGCACCGGGGAAGGCAAGGAGGACGCAGCGTGTACGAAGTTGAACTGAGCAGCGACCGCCGGGAGAGCCAGACCCTGCAGCACTACCTGCAGACCATCGGCAAGCACCCCCTGCTGACCCGCGAGGAGGAGTTCGAGCTCGCCCGCCGCATCCGCGAGGGCGACAAGGCGGCGCTGGACAAGCTGGTCAACAGCAACCTGCGCTTCGTGGTCAGCGTGGCCAAGAAGTTCCTCAACCAGGGCCTCAGCTACATGGACCTGATCGCCGAGGGGAACATCGGCCTGATCACCGCGGCCAAGCGCTTCGACGAGCGGCGCGAGTTCCGCTTCATCTCCTATGCCGTGTGGTGGATCCGCCAGGCCATCCAGAAGGCCATCGCCGAGCAGACGAACACGGTCCGCCTGCCGATCAACCGCTCGCAGCAGGCCCAGAAGATCAAGCGGCTGTCGCAGCGCCTCGAGCAGAAGAACCTGCGTCCGGTGTACCAGCAGGAGCTGGCCGACGCCATGAAGCTGGACCTGCGCAAGATGCAGCAGATCCAGGCCGCGAGCCGCCCGCTGGTCAGCATCGACCAGCCGCTGTACGACGACGACGTGACGCTGGCCGACACGCTCAGCGACCCCGAGACCGGGACCGCCGAGCAGGCCTACGTCGACGACGAGCTGGTCAAGGAGCTGGGCGAGGCCCTCAGCCTGCTGACCCCGCGCGAGAAGGACATCGTCTCGCGGTACTACGGACTGGGCAGCGAGGAGACGGCCTCGCTGGAGACCATCGGCCAGGACATCAACCTGTCGCGCGAGCGCGTGCGCCAGATCCGGAACCAGGCCCTGACGAAGATGCGGCAGTACGGCCGGGGCAGCCGCCTGGTCGACTACCTGAATTGACGCGGGATCGCCGGGCCGCGGGGTTTTTCATTGACTCCCGCGGCCCGGCGTCTTAATTTTCCGCGCTGTTGGGCGATTAGCTCAGTTTTGGTTAGAGCGCTTGTTTGACAGACAAGAGGTCACTGGTTCGAGTCCAGTATCGCCCACCACCAAGCTCTCGGAATCCGGGGCCCGTTGCCGCAGCGCGGCGGCGGGCTCTTTGTCAAAACGCGGCAAGAAGACCGCAAACGCGGCGACCGGGCCCCGGCCCGCGCCGCCGACAGCGCCCCGGACGGGGCGGCAGGACGGTAGCCAGTCATGTCGGACCTGAACCTGACCCTCCCGGACGGACAGACCCTGACCCTGGAGCCCGGACGCCCGTGGGCGGACGCGGTGCGCCAGATCGGCGAGGGGCTCCTGCGCAACGCGCTGGCCGTCACGGTCGACGGCGTGCACCACTCGCTGGCCGAGCCGGCGCGGGCGGGCGGGCAGCTGACGGTCATCACGCGCTCGGGCAAGGGCGGCGTCGAGACGCTGCGCCACTCGACGGCGCACCTGCTGGCCTGGGCCGTCCAGGACCTCTTCCCGGGGACCAGGTTCGCGTTCGGGCCCGACATCGAGAACGGGTTCTACTACGACTTCGACCGCGACGAGGCGTTCAGCGAGGAGGACCTCGAGCGCATCGAGGCCCGCATGCGCGAGCTGGCCGCCGGCAAGGTGGCCATCGAGCGCGCCGAGGTCAGCGCGGCCGAGGCCCGCGAGCTGTTCAAGGACCAGCCGTACAAGCTGGAGCAGATCGCCGAGCTGGGCGACCGGCAGCTGTCGATCTACCGCATGGGCGGCTTCACCGACCTGTGCGAGGGCCCGCACGTGCCCGACACCACCGAGCTGAAGGCGTTCAAGCTGCTGAACGTGGCGGGCGCCTACTGGCGCGGCGACGCCTCGCGCCCGATGCTGCAGCGCATTTACGGCACCAGCTTCTTCAAGAAGAAGGAGCTCGAGGACCACCTGGTGATGCTGGAGGAGGCCAAGAAGCGCGACCACCGCAAGCTGGGCCGCGAGCTGGACCTGTTCGGCATCATGGACGAGGCGGGCCCCGGCCTGTCGTTCTGGTTCCCGCGCGGCGACCTGCTCAGGGAGCAGATCATCGACTACTGGAAGGCCGTGCACCGCCGCCGGGGCTACCAGACGGTGACGACGCCGCACATCTCGCAGGCCGGCCTGTGGGAGACCTCCGGGCACATGCAGTTCTACAAGGAGAACATGTACGTGTTCGAGCAGGACGACCGTCCGTACGTCGTCAAGCCGATGAACTGCCCCGGCCACATCCTGATGTACAAGCGCAAGACCCGCGGCTACCGCAACCTGCCGGTGCGCCTGGCCGAGCTGGGCACCGTCTACCGCGCCGAGCTGAAGGGCGCACTGCACGGGCTGATGCGCGTGCGCGGCTTCACCCAGGACGATGGCCACATCTTCTGCACCCCGGCGCAGCTCGAGGACGAGGTCAGCGACTGTCTGGACCTGGTGAAGGAGATCCTCGGCACCTTCGGGTTCGACGACTTCAAGGTCGAGCTGTCGGTCCGCGACCCGCTGAACAAGGAAAAGTACGCGGGCACGGACGAGGAGTGGGAGGCGGCCGAGCGCTCGCTGGTCAAGGCCCTCGAGAAGCACGGCCTGTCCTACACCCGCGAGGAGGGCGAGGCGGTCTTCTACGGGCCCAAGATCGACATCAAGCTGATCGACGCCATCGGCCGCCGCTGGCAGGCCAGCACCATCCAGTTCGACTTCAACCTGCCGCGCCGGTTCGACGTGCGCTTCACCGACCACGACGGCCAGGAGCAGTACGTCTACATGGTGCACCGGGCGATCATGGGGTCGCTCGAGCGGTTCATCGGCATCCTGACCGAGCACTACGCCGGCGACTTCCCGGTCTGGATGGCGCCCGAGCAGGTGCGCGTGCTGTCGGTCAGCCGCGACCAGCACGAATACGCCGAGGCGACGGCCAACATGCTGCGCGAGAAGGGCTTGCGGGCCGAGGCCGACGTCCGCGAGGAGAAGATCGGGTTCAAGATCCGCGAGGCCGAGGTCATGCGGGTGCCTTGGATGCTGATCGTCGGCGGCCGCGAGGCCGAGACCGGGCAGGCCTCGGTCCGGGTGCGCCACCAGGGCGACCTGGGGTCGCGGCCGGTGGCGGCCGTGGCCGACGATCTTCTTGACTTGGTGCGCAAACGGCAGTAGTTTTTCACGATTGCAGAACCGCCGGGGGCCGGGTGCCCCCTGCGGTACGGCCAAGCAGAGGTCCGCCCTCTCACCGTAGCCGTCCTGTGAGCTGACCACTGGGCCCGCCAATGCGGCGTCCAGTCAGGCGCCGAGCGCGCCCAAGGCCGGCCGGGAGCGGAGCGGTTGCCCAACCCGGGGCCCCCTTCGCGGGGCCGGTGGCGGACCATTGTGTCCGCCTTTTTGCGTCTGGCGGCAGCCCCGGGGGCTGCGGCGGGGGCGAGCAGGCGGCGACCAGGAGGTCAGGCTTATCAAGAATGTCAAGGTTACCCGGGTCAACCGGATGATCAGGATCCCGCGCGTGATGGTCGTCGACGAGGAAGGGGAGCAGCTCGGCATCCTCGACACCGCCGAAGCCCTGGCCATCGCCGAGGACCGGGGTCTGGACCTGGTGGAGGTGGCTCCGGCCGCCCGCCCGCCCGTCTGCAAGATCATGGACTACGGCAAGTTCAAGTACGAGCAGGCGAAGAAGGCGCGGAAGGCCAAGCAGGCCTCGCACACGGTCAAGGTCAAGACGATCCAGTTCCGGCCCAAGACGGATGACCACGACTACGAGTTCAAGAAGAAACACATCGAGACCTTCCTGCAGGCCGGCAACAAGGTGAAGATCGTGATGCGGTTCCGGGGCCGCGAGATCTCGCACGTCGACCTGGCGCTCGAGTTCCTCAAGCACCTGGTGGGGGAACTGCAGGAGTACGGAGCCCCCGAGTCGGAGCCGCAGCGCGAGGGTCGGTTGATCACCTTCGTGATGGCGCCGAAGCGGGTCTGACCTCCGGTCACGGGACCGGGCACAGGTGAATCCGAAAGCGGATGGGCGAAACCGAAAGCGGTTCAAGCGAATCCGAAAGAGAGCGTTCTGACATGGGCAACAAGATGAAGACCAACCGTTCGGCGGCGAAGCGACTGCGGCTGACCGGCAACGGGCGGGTCAAGCGGGCGAAGGCGTTCCAGGGCCACCTCTTCACGGCGAAGAGCCCGAAGCGCCTGCGCAACCTCCGCAAGGGGACGATGGTGGCTGCGGTCGACGAGGCGCGCGCCCGCCGGATGCTGGGCAAGTAACGAAGAGCTCGCCGCAGCCGGCCGGGGTGGCCGGGCGCGGAATTGACGAAAGGCCGAACGATGCCAAGAGCAACAAACAACCCGGCTGCCAAGCAGCGGCGGAAGAAGTATCTCAAGCGGGCGAAGGGATTCGTCAGCGGCCGGCGCCGGCAGGCAATCACGGCCCGCGAGGCCGTCGATCGCGCCCTGGTGTACGCGTATCGCGACCGCCGGAACAAGAAGCGCGACTTCCGCCGCCTGTGGATCACGCGCATCAACGCCGCCGCGCGCGTCAACGGCATGAGCTACAGTCATTTCATCAACGGCCTGAAGAAGGCTGAGATCGAAATCGACCGCAAGGTGCTCGCCGACCTGGCCGTCTACGACGCCGGTGCGTTCGCCAAGCTGGCCGAGGCCGCCAAGAACGCGCTCTGATCGCCGCTTGGGGACCCCGGTGTCGCTTGGCGCCGGGGTCCTTTACCTACGGCGCGCCGCAACTGCCGGCATCGCCCGGCGAAAGGGACCTTCCATGCAGGAGATGATCGACCGCCTGCGCGGCGAGGCGTCGGCTGCGATCGCCGCCGCCGGCGACGATGCCGCGCTCGAGGCGGTGCGCGTCGCGGTCCTCGGGCGCAAGGGCAGCCTGACCGGCCTGCTGCGCGGCCTGAAGGAGTTGGACGATGCCGCCCGCCGCGAGGCCGGCGCCGCGCTCAACGTGCTGAAGGACGAGCTGGCCGCCGCCATCGACGCGCGCCAGGCCGAGCTGGGGGGCGGGACGCCCGCGGCCTCCAGCGGCTACGACCTGACGCTGCCCGGCCGCGCGCCCGCGCCCGCCGGCTCCCGGCACCCGCTGCTGATCGTGCTCGAGAACATCTGCGACATCTTCCACGGCATGGGCTTCAGCCGTGACGAGGGGCCGGAGGTCGAGCTCGACTACTACAACTTCACCGCGCTGAACTTCCCGGACGACCACCCGGCGCGCGACATCCAGGACACCTTCTACTTCAACGAGAAGGTGCTGCTGCGCACGCAGACGTCGCCCGTGCAGGTGCGGATGATGGAGCGGCGCGACCCGCCGCTGGCCTGCATCTTCCCAGGCCGTGTGTACCGCAACGAGAACGCCGACGCGTCGCACAGCTCGGAGTTCTTCCAGGTCGAGGGCCTGGTGGTCGACCGCGCCGTCAGCATGGCCGACCTGAAGGACACCGTCGACACGTTCGTGAAGAACTTCTTCGGCGCCTCCGCGCCGACGCGCTTCCGCCCGCACTACTTCCCGTTCACCGAGCCGTCGGTCGAGGTCGACATGCAGTGCATCCTCTGCGGCGGCAAGGGCTGCGGCGTGTGCAAGCAGTCGGGCTGGCTGGAGATCATGGGCGCGGGCATGGTGCACCCGAACGTCTTCAAGGCCGCGGGCTACCCGGACGACCGCTACACCGGCTTCGCATTCGGCATGGGCATCGACCGCATCGCGATGTTGAAGTACGGCATCACCGACATCCGGCTGCTGTACGAGAACGACCTGCGGTTCCTGAACCAGTTCCGAGGTGTGCAGTGAAGATCAGCCTTGATTGGCTCAGCGACTTCGTCGACTGGACCGACGAGCCCGAGGCCCTTGCCGCCCGCCTGACGGCCGCCGGCCTGAACGTCGAGGGCATCGAGCACATCAACAAGACGTTCCCCGGCGTGGTCGTGGCGCGCGTGCTCGAGCGCGAGAAGCACCCGGACGCCGACCGCCTGAGCCTGTGCAAGGTGGACGACGGCACCGGCGCGCCGGTGCAGGTCGTCTGCGGCGCCCCGAACGTGCGCGCGGGCCTTACGGTGCTGTTCGCGCGCGTCGGCGCCGAGCTGCCGGGCGACTTCCGCATCAAGAAGTCGAAGATCCGCGGCATCGAGAGCCACGGCATGATCTGCTCGGCGACCGAGCTCGAGCTGGGGCTCGACGGCTCGGGCATCGTCGAGTTGGAGACGAACGTGCCGAGCGGCACGCCGGCCGACGAGCTCTTCGGCTTCAAGGACACCGTGCTCGAGGTCGAGGTGACGCCGAACCGCCCGGACTGGCTGAGCCATGTCGGCGTGGCGCGCGAGGTGGCCGCCATCTACGGCACCAAGATGTCGCTGCCGCCGGTGTACAACGCCGTGCAGGGCGGCGAGAGCCTGGGCGTGAAGGTCCGCGTCGAGCACTACGCCGACTGCGGGCGCTATACGGCGTGGGGGCTGCAGCGCGTCAAGATCGGCCCGTCGCCGCGCTGGATGCAGGACCGCCTGCGGGCGATCGGCGCGCGCACGATCAACAACGTGGTCGACATCACCAACTACGTGATGTTCGAGATGGGCCAGCCGCTGCACGCGTTCGACCGCGGGCAGCTGGCGGGCAACGCCATCACGGTGCGGCGCGCGGCCAAGAACACCTCGGTGCAGACGCTGGACGGCCAGACGCGCGAGGTCGAGGCCGGCACGCTGATGATCTGCGACGAGAAGGGCCCCGTCGCCCTGGCCGGCGTCATGGGCCTGGGCAACAGCGAGGTCAGCGAAAAGACGACCGAGGTGCTGCTCGAGAGCGCGTACTTCAACCCCAGCCTGGTGCGCAAGGCGAGCCGGCGGATGGGGCTGATCAGCGAGAGCTCGTACCGCTTCGAGCGCGGCGCCGACTGGGACATGGTCGAGCGCGCGGCGCTGCGCGCCCTGCAGCTGCTGCAGGAGCACGCCGGCGCCCGCGTGGTGCCCGACTGGGCCGACCGCCACGACCCGGACCACCGTCCGGCCGACCTGCTGCCGCTGCGCGTGTGGCAGGTCAACCGCGTGCTGGGCACGACCATCAACACGGGGCAGGCGGCGCAGATCCTGCAGCGACTGGGCCTGAAGGTGCAGCCGATGGGCAACGCCGAGGCCATCAGCGCGGGCGCCGTCAACATGATGGTGCACGTGCCGAGCCACCGGCGCGACCTGCTCATGGAGATCGACCTGATCGAGGAGATCGCGCGCATCCACGGCCTGGACCAGCTGACCGGCCGCGGCGGCTACCGCGCGCCCGGCGGCGCCGTGCGACGGCAGCAGGACGTGGCGCGCGAGCGCCTGCGCGGCCTGCTGAGCGCGAGCGGCTACGCCGAGATCGTCACCTCGAGCTTCATGGAGGCGGGCGACCACGACAAGCTGGGCCTGGCCGCGGACGACGCGCGTCGCGCCACGCTGTCGGTCGTGAACCCCCGGCACGGAGGCGACACGCAGCTGCGGACGCTGCTGGCGCCGTCGGCGCTGGTCGTCTCGCGCCGCAACCTGAACGCGGGCGCAACGCCCCCGCTGCGGTTCTTCCAGGTCAACCGCGTGTTCCGCCCGGGGCAGCCGCTCGGGCGCGACACCCGGCACGCGGACGAGGCGATGCTGCCGGCCGAGCCCGAGTTCGTGCAGGTGGTCGTCGCCGGCTGGCGCGACACCGGCCTCGGCGGCCTGCCCTGCGACCTGCTCGAGGTGCGCGGCACCATCGAGGCGCTGGCCGGGCACCTGCGGCTGCCCCTGCACCTGGAGCCCGGCACGGACGAACCCTGGCTGGACGCCGGCGCCGCCTGGCGCGTGTGCACGGCCGACGGGCGCGTGGTTGGGGTGGCCGGGCGGGTGGCCCCGCCGGTGCTGGCGGCGTTCGACGTCGACGGCCCGGTGGCCGTGGGCGAGGTCCGGCTGGACGACCTGGACCTGACCCCGACGGCGGCTCGCTTCGAGCCGTTCACGCGGTTCCCGGCGGTCAAGCGCGACCTGTCCCTGGTGGTGCCCTCCGGGGTGGCCTTCGGGCAGGTGCAGGCGACCGTCTCCGAGGTGGGAGGGGAACTGCTCGAAACCGCCGAACTCTTTGATATTTATCGCGGCAAGGGCCTTCCCGAGGGCTGTGCGGCGTATGGAATTCGCTTGAAGTTCCGGTCGGCCACCGGTAGCCTCAAGGGAGAGACGGTCGACGCGGCGATCGGGGAGATCCTCGGCGCGCTCAAGGGCCGGTTGAACATAGAACCGCGGGGCTAGGCAGGGTCGGAAGAGGTGGCAGCGATGGACGACAACCTGGACCTGCTGGAAGCCCGGGTGGTGGAAGCGGTGGCGCTGATCGGGGATCTGCGCACCGAAAACCACCGACTGGCCGCGCGCTGCGATGACCTCGCCGCGCAGGTGGCGGAACTCGAGGCCGGCCGGCAGCGGCTGGCGCAGGAACTGGCGGACGCCAAGGCGGGCGCCGGCGACATCGAGCGATACGAGGAGAAGAGGAAGGAAATCGAGGACAGGGTCGGGGGTCTCATCCGGAAGTTGTCGGCGCTGGGCTAGGGCGGCGCCGGGCGTGGGGATGGGGCCGTTCCGGACCGGCTGGGGCCGGGCGCCCGGAACCCTGGATGACCGGATTCACCGGTGTGCTGCGGAAAGCGGTCCATGCAGGAACCAGAGAGCGTGACGGTCAGCATCTTCGGCGCGGAGTACACCCTGCGGGGTGCCGCCGACGCCGACTATGTGAAGGAAGTCGCGGCGTTCGTCGACCGGCGCATGAGCGAGGTCGCGAAGGGTGCCGCCACGGCCTCGACCGCACGGGTGGCGATCCTGGCGGCTGTGAACATCGCCGACGAACTTTTTCGTGAACAGCGCAAGCGGATCGAAGACCAGGTGGCGCTCGAAGATAGATCCGAACAGCTCACCCGCATGCTGGTGCGCGGGATGGCTGGCGACCGACCTTCAGAAACCGGTGGTGATGCTCTGCCCGGCGCGTGATGGGTCGTACAAGTGAGCCAACACTTCCGCAATGGGACCCCGGAGTTCCCGGCCGACGGAAAAGCCCCTCGGGGATGACCGGACGCTGGGACAGGGGACCCACCTGGGGCAACACGGTTCAGTTGCTCCGGCTCACACGACCGGGCGGAGCAGCTACCGGCCCTCCCGATTTCCGCCCCTCGTTTCCCATCACATAGGGAAGGGGAGGCCATGACACAGTTCCCGGCGATCATCCTCGGGGCGGCGGCGGCAGTGGTTGCCGGCGTCCTCGGCTGGCAGTTCGCGGCGCGGCGCGGCGCGCGCCTGCACGGGCATTCGATCGAGGCGCGCGAGCGCCTACTCGAGGACGCCCGGCGCGAGGCCGCAGACATCCGCAAGGCGGCCGAGCTGGCGGCGCGCGAGGAGGCGTTCCAGGCGCGCGAGCGCTTCGAGGCCGAGACCGACAAGACGCGCAAGGAATCGCGCTCGCGCCAGGAGACGCTGGACCGTCGCGAGGACAGCCTGGACAAGAAGTCGGCGCTGGTCGACCAGAAGGAGGCGCGCCTGGTCCAGCTGGAGGAGGACCTGCGCAAGCGTTCGGTCGAGATGGATGCCGAGCGGGCCGCGGTCGCGGCCCTTGTCGCGCAGCAGACCGCCCGCCTCGAGCAGATCGCCGGCATGACGGCCGAGCGCGCGCGGGACACGCTGGTCGAGAACATGATCACCGACGCGCGGCACGCCGCGGCCCTGGGCGTGCAGCAGGCCCGCGAGGAGGCCGACCGCACCGCCAAGCGCGAGTCCATCAAGATCCTCAGCCTGGCCATCCAGCGCTACGCGGCCGACCACGTCGCCGAGTCGACGGTGTCGGTGGTCGACCTGCCGGGCGACGACATGAAGGGCCGCATCATCGGGCGCGACGGCCGCAACATCCGCGCCTTCGAGCAGGCCACCGGCGTCGACGTCATCATCGACGACACGCCCGGCGCGGTCATCGTCTCGGGGTTCGACCCGGTGCGGCGCGAGGTGGCCCGCCTGTCGCTGGAGAAGCTGGTGCGCGACGGGCGCATCCACCCGGCGCGCATCGAGGAACTGGTGCAGAAGACGACCGAGGAGCTGCACGAGCGCATCCGCGAGATGGGCGAGCAGGCGTGCCTGGAATTGGGCATCAAGGGCGTCAATCCCGAGCTGTTCCCGTACATCGGGCGCCTGCACTACCGCACGAGCTACGGGCAGAACCTGCTGAAGCACGCGTCGGAGGTGGCGGCCGTGTCGGGCGTCATCGCCAGCGAACTGGGGCTGGACCCAAAGCTGGCCCGCCGTTGCGGCTTCCTGCACGACGTGGGCAAGGCGGCCGACCACGAGTTCGAGGGGCCGCACGCGGTGATCGGCGCGCGCCTGTGCAAGAAGTTCGGCGAGGACGCGAC
>CAINDZ010000527.1 GCA_903847545.1 uncultured bacterium
AAGACGGCCGGCATCATGATCACCAACCCCAACACCCTGGGGCTGTTCGAGAACGACATCGTCGAGGTTGCGCGCATTGTGCACGAGGCCGGCGGCCGCCTGTACATGGACGGCGCCAACCTCAACGCCATCCTCGGCAAGGCGCGCCCCGGCGACATGGGCTTCGACGTCGTGCACATGAACCTGCACAAGACGTTCAGCACGCCGCACGGCGGCGGCGGCCCGGGCGCCGGCCCCATCTGCGTGGCCGCCGACCTGGTCCCGTTCCTGCCTGGCCCGCGCATCGCCAAGGCCAAGGACGGCACGCTGGTGCTCGAGAAGCTGCCGGGCGCCGACGACACGGCCATCCACGCGTACTACGGCAACGTGGGCGTTTGCCTGCGGGCGCTGGCCTACATCCTGCGCAACGGGCGCGACGGCCTCAAGCGCGTCACCGAGTGCGCCGTTTTGAACGCCAACTACCTTAAGCACCAGTTGAAGGACGTCATCGAGGTCGAGCACGCCGACGGCTGCCTGCACGAGTTCGTCGCCACGGGCAACGGCTGGAAGCGCGACTTCGGGGTGCGCACGCTGGACATCGCCAAGCGCCTGCTCGACTACGGGCTGCACGCGCCGACGGTGTACTTCCCGTTGATCGTCGAGGAAGCCTTCATGGTCGAGCCCACGGAGACGGAGTCGCTCGAGAGCCTCGACCACTTCGTCGCGGTGATGAAGCGGATCCGCGAGGAGGCCGCCACCGACCCGGACCTGCTGCACGGCGCCCCGCACCACACGCCGGTCGGTCGCATGGACGAGGCCAAGGCCGCCCGCGACCCGGACCTGCGGTGGATGGGCCCCTGCAACTGCTGAGGTCGCCCGTGGCCGGCATGCTGAGGATCCTCATCGACGGCGCCGCCGACGGCGCGACCAACATGGCGCGGGACGCCGCGCTGCTGGACGAGCACCGGCCGGGCGACCCGCCGGTGCTCCGTCTTTACCGCTGGCGCCCGTTCGCGGTCTCGTACGGCTACCACCAGTCGCTCGAGGGTTTCGACGCCGACGCCATCGCGGCAGCCGGCTACGGCCTGGTGCGCCGGCCCACCGGCGGCCGCGCCATCCTGCACGCCGACGAGCTGACCTACGCGGTCGTCGGCACCAGCCCGTCGGAACTCTTCGGGACGACGCTGCACCAGACGTACACGCGCATCAACGAGGCGCTGGTGCTGTTCCTGCGCGACCTGGGCCTGCCGGCCGACGTGTCGGGCGGCGAGAGCCGCGACGACGCGCGCGGCATGGTCTGCTTCAAGAGCGCGGGCCGCCACGAGATCAACGTGCGCGGCCGCAAGCTCGTCGGCTCGGCGCAACGCCGTCGCGGCGAAGTCTTCCTGCAGCACGGCTCCATCCTGGCGGGGCCGGCCCACCTGGACCTGCCGCTCTTCCTGCGCCCGGACCCGCGCCGCCCGGCGCCCGACCGCGCCACCCTGGCGACGGTCACCACGGACCTGGGCCAGCTCCTGGGCGCGCCCCTGGACGACGAAGGCCAGTCGCGGCTGCTGCCGCGACTGGCCGACGCCTTCTGCCGGGCGTGGGGGCTGGACGCCGGCTGACGGGTCCGTTGAACTGCCGGCGACCGTCCCGCCCGTTGTTCTCCTAGAAGACCAGCGACGAGGCCACCGCCACGCCCAGGCCCTTCGTGTCGCCCACCTTCAGCCCGCCGCGCGTGACGGCGGCCGCGTCGAGGTGCCACGGCCCGAGGTCGAGGCCCAGGCCCGCCGACGCGCTCTGGCCCTGGACGCCGCCGCTGGCCGCGCCGAAGCGCGGCTTGAGGAAGCCCAGCTGCCACTCGACGCCGCCGGCCACACGGGGATCGGTCGAGACCAGGCCGCGGTCCTCGAAGCCCTGCAGGTAGTCGGCGGCCACGACGAACGGGCCCACCTTGGCCGCGGCGCCCAGGCGCGCCACGCGCGGCAGCTCGGTCGTGTACGGGTCGCCGGCGTAGGTGGTGTCGGCGTCGTCCACCGACGCGTCGAGGTTCGTGTTCAGCAGGTTGATGTCCGCCGCGGTGACCCGGAACTCACGGCACTCGACCTTGCGGTTCCACTCCATGCGGCCCTGGGCGTTCTCCAGCGTCAGGCCCAGTTGCAGGCCGCCCGGCGTCCGCAGGGCCAGGCCGACGTCCACGCCGTAGCCCCGCCCGCCCTCGCTCGACAGCGTCGAGACGTAGGCGTCGCCGGCGATCTCGGTCATGCCCGTGGTCAGCGTGCCGCCCGCGTCGGCCACGTGCATCTCGTACAGGCCGTACAGGTAGCGCACGTTAACGCCAGCGCCCAGCTGCGCGCCGCCCAGCGACAGCAGCTTCGCGCCGTAGGACACGGTCGCCGCGCCCATCGCGCTGCCGTCGCCCCAGGTGTTGCTGAAGTCGACCGTCTTGCCCATCTGGTTCCCGTACAGCACCAGGTCGAAGTAGTCCTTGTCCAGGTTGCCGTGGCCGGTGCCGATGGCGCCCGCGGTCAGGGCGAGGTTGCCGAACTGGAAGCCGAGCGCCGAGGCGCGCACGTCGGCGTCGAGGCTCAGGCCGTTCTCGGGGATGTCCGCCAGCAACTGCGCCTTCGCAGCGCTGTCGAGGTGCGTGCCGGTGATCTCGTTGTAGCGGTCCAGGCTCAGCGCGTTGTTCTGCACGGCCACGGCCGCACTGGCCATGCCGACGCTGGAGTGCTCGCTGAACGCCAGGTTCGCGGGGTTGAACGTGACGGCCTCCAGGCCGTGGGCCACGGCGCCGCCGGCGCCGCCCATGCCCCAGGCCCGCACCGGGCTCTGCGCCGCGGCGTTGGTGGCCGCCAGCGCGGCCAGGATCGCGATCAGCAGGGCCGTCGTCGCCCAGGCCAGCACCGGGTGGCGCCGGCGGGCCTTCGCGATGGTCTTCAGGTTGGTCTTCATGTTGCCGGTCCCTTTCTGCTCCCGCCGCGCGGGAGGCGAATGCCTAGAACTTGTCGTCCACCAGGACGTCGAGCTGCACGACGCCGCGCACCTCGAGGTAGTCCGTGCTGAGCACGCGGGCCGCCTGGCCGTTCGAGGACGGCAGGGTGGCGACCACCTTGGTGACGAGACCGGGCTGTCCGAAGATCTGCGCCTGCGCGGCCGTCAGCGCGAACGTGGGCCGGCTGACGATCGCCTGCGAGACGGTGTGGGTGACGGGATCGACCTGCGCCGCGTCGATGTCCAGGGGCCCGATGGCCAGCAGCGGCGCGGAATCCAGCGTGTTCGCGTCCTGGCCCACCAGCACCGTCAGCGACAGGGCCACGGGCAGGTGGTTGAGCACTTCCAGCTGCGCGCTGGCGCCCTGGGCGTGCGTCGAGATGTTCTCCTGCAGGTCCGCGTCCACGTCCAGCAGGCGCGGGTCGCTGTCCAGGCTGGCGCCGTCGATGACGACCTCGACCGGCGCGACGATGTTCCACGTCACGACGGCCTTGTCGTTCGGGCGCACGGTGCCCACGGCGCCGTTGCCGCCGAGGGCGACCTGGCCCAGCAGGGTGATGCGCTCGGGCAGGTTGTTCAGGAAGTCGACGATGCCGCTGTTGGTCTGGTCGAGCACGATCTCGGTCACGGCCTTGCCGGCGTCCTGGTTCAGCGGCTGGCTGATGTTCAGGTCGCGCACGGTGCCGTTGGCGGCCACGCCGCGCAGCGTCAGGTCGACGTTGCCGGGCAGCGACGCCATGGTGTCCAGCGACAGCGTCAGCGTGGCGGCGGTCAGGGAGAGGCCGTCCAGCTCCTCGGGCAGGTCGATCTGCTCGACGGTCGGGTCGAGCACGACCACGGCCTCGGGGATGACGCCGGTGACGCTGGCGAACGAGATGGTCGCCGCGCCCAGCGTCGCCGACAGGCCGTCGCCCGCGTCCATCGCCACGGCCACGCCCGCGCTGCCGGGCGAGGTCACGCTGACCGTCGCGTCCAGCGAGGTCAAGGGCGCGCCGCCGTCGGACAGCGTGTAGCCCGCGAAGTCGATCGTCCGCGCGGCCGACGCGCTGGCGCCCAGGTCGAACTGTGCGGACAGGGGCGTCCCGCCCGCGTTGCGCAGGTTGGGCCACGTCAGGACGGCCCGGCAGGGCACCGGCATGCCGTTGGTCACGCTCAGCTGGGCCGAGCCGCCGGCCAGCGCGGCCGCCGTCACCTCGTAGCCCGACGGCAGCGGCGAGGCGAAGGTCGCGTCGAAGGACTGGGCGCCGACGACCGCCGTCGCCGACGACACGAGCAGGTCGGTGAACGCGGCCGAGACGTTCAGCGCCGCGCCGGCGTCGATCGTGACGGCCTGGCCGCCCGAACCGGCCGAGCCGCCGGCCAGCCGCACGCGCAAGCGGTCGGGCAGGACCGCGCCGGCCAGGTCGACCGTGCGCGTTTGGCTGGCTCCGGCGGCGATCGGGCCGAACGTGAACGAGGCGAAGGCGACGCCCGCCGGGCTTTCCATCACCAGCACCAGCTGGTCCGGGCCGCCGGCGGCCGAGATCGCCACGGGCAGGCCGTTGGTCACCGTGACCGAGGCCGTCCCCGACGCGAGCGTGGCCGCCTGCACCTGGGCCACGTCCTGGTCGGCGCTGGTCACGGCGACCGGGAATGCGGGCACCGGGGCCGTCAGGCCGTCGGCGGCCGCGGCCGGCGCCCACACGTCGCTCAGGAGGAACCCGTAAGAGAGGGGGCCGAACGACGCGATCGCGAACGAGCCGAGGCCCTGGTTCAGCGTGCGCGCCGGCACGTCCGCGGTGAGGTCGAAGTTGAAGCTCAGCGTGTCGGCCGTGCCGTCGACCTGGAACAGCAGGCTGCCATCGCTTCCGGTCGCCAGGAAGTCCTCGCTGTCGAGGGCGTCGGCGACGTCCAGCCGCTCGACGCCCAGGGGAAGCGTCAGCGACGTGTCGAAGGTCGGCATCTCCGGCTTGTTGATGTCGCAGCCCGCGAGGGCGGCGAGGACCGCGACCGACAGCAACGCGGCGGCGCGGCGCGCCGGCGTCCCGTGGTCCCGGTTCCGGGTGCTAAGGCAAGGCATCGACATGGTGAACCCCTCGGTTGGTCGCCCGTGGCTCCCGGTGCCCACCTGCCCATGGACACGGGAATGCCGGGCCGGCGCTGAAAGAACCGTACCCCGGCGCCGCGCGGGGCCGGGCGGCCCGCGGGCGGGGAACGACGGGGAACAGCGGGGAACGGGAGGGAACGACCGGGACGATGCGTGCCCGGCCCGGACCCGCCGGAACGAACGGGGAATCGTGCGGTCCGGCAGGGAACCGGTCCCCGGTCCGTGCAGGATGCAAGGCCGCGGACCCCGAGGCTTGACCGGCGCGCCGGGCCGTTCCTACTATCAGCCTTCCCCGGTCCCGGCCGCGAAGGACGGACATGATTCCCTGGCTCGCGCGACGCCTGCTGTGGTCCCTGCTGATGCTCGCCCTGCTGGCGACCATCGTGTTCGTCGTCGTGCGCCTGGCGCCCGGCGACCCGGTGGCGGCCGCCGTCGGCGAGGCGCCCGACGCGCGCGACGGCCAGCTGCTGCGCGAGCGCCTGGGCCTGGATCGGCCGCTCGCCGTGCAGTACCTGCGGTGGGTGGGGCAGTGCGCGCACGGCGACTGGGGGCACAGCTGGCGGCAGCACCGCCCGGTCGCCGACGTCGTCGGCGAGGCCATCGGGCCCACGCTGTTGGTGACCGTCACGGCGTACGTCCTGCAACTCGTGATGGCGATCGGCGCGGCCGTCGCCATGGCCACCCGCCGCGGGCGCGCGCCCGACCACCTCGTCGGCGGCGTGGGGCTCGCCTTCCAGTCGATGCCCGGCTACTGGCTGGGCCTCATGCTCATCCTCTTGTTCGGGCGCGGCCTTGGCTGGCTGCCTTCGGGCGGCTTCGGTTCGGCCGGCGCCGCGGATTTGTCCGGCGGCGCGCGCCTGGTCGACCTGCTGCGGCACCTGGCCCTGCCGGTGGCGACGCTGGCCCTGGGCTCGTTCATGGCGACGGCGCGCTATGTGCGCGCGGCGCTGGACGAGGCGCTGGGGCAGGAGTTCATCCTGGCGGCGCGCGCCCGCGGCGTCCCGGAACGGCGGCTGTTGTGGCGGCACGCGCTCCCGCACGCGCTGCTGCCGGTGGTGACGCTCGCCGGCCTGCACCTGCCGCACCTGTTCGGCGGCGCGGTCGTCGTCGAGACGGTGTTCGGCTGGCCCGGGCTCGGCCGCGTGGCCGTCGAGGCGATCGCGGCGCGCGACTATCCGGTGATCATGGCGACGACGCTGCTGGCGGGCGCGCTCGTGACGCTGGGCTCCCTGCTGGCGGACCTCGGCTACCGGCGCGTGGACCCGCGCGTGCGCCTCGGCGATCCGGGGGCGACGTGAGGGCGCCCGCGATGACGGCCCTCTTCGCCCCGACGCGTCCCGGCCGGCCCGGCCGGGCGGCCCTGTGGGCCGGTGCGGCGCTGCTGGCCGCGGCCACCCTCGTCGCGCTGCTGGCGCCCTGGCTGGCGCCCGGCGACCCGGCCGCGCTGGGCCCCGAAGGCGCGCGCCTGCTGGCCCCGTCGCCGCAGCACCCGCTGGGCACCGACCAGCTCAGCCGCGACGTGCTGGCGCGCCTGCTGCACGGCAGCCGCGTCTCGCTGCTGGCGGGCTGGCTCAGCGCCTTCGTGGCGGTCGGGCTCGGCGTGGCGGTGGGCCTGGGCGCGGGCAGCGGGCCGCGCTGGCTCGATCGCGCGCTGATGACCGTCACGGATGCCTGCCTGGCGTTTCCGCGCGTGTTCCTGCTGCTGTTGCTGGTCTCGGTGGCGCGGCCGGGCCTGGTGTTGACGATGCTCGTCATCGGCCTGACCGGCTGGATGGGGGTGGCCCGCCTGGTGCGCGCCGAAACGCTGAGCCTGCGCGAGCGCGAGTTCGTCGCCGCGGCGCGCGGCCTCGGGCTGTCGCCGTGGCGCGTGGGGCTGCGACACATCCTGCCGTCTCTGTGGCCGACGGTGATCGTCGCCGCGACGCTGCGCGTGGGCTCGGCCATCCTTGCCGAGTCGTTCCTGTCGTTCCTCGGCCTCGGCGCCCAGGAGCCGGTCGTCAGCTGGGGCGCCATGATCCAGGCCGGTCGGCCCGTGCTGCTGGACGCCTGGTGGGTGGCGACGTTCCCTGGCCTGGCGCTGGCGCTGGTCGTCGTGGGCTGCAACCTGCTGGGTGACGGGCTGCGCGAGCGCCTCGACCCGCGCCGGGGGGCGGTGACGCGCGATGAGTGAACTGCTGCGCTGCGTCGGGCTGTCCCTGCGCTTCGCGGGCGCCGCCGCGCCGCTGTTGCGCGACGTCGACCTGTCGCTTTCGGCGGGCGAGGCCGTGGCGCTGTCCGGGCCCTCGGGCGGCGGCAAGACGATGCTCGCGCGCGCCCTGCTGGGCCTGCTGCCTGCCGGCGTGCATCGCGACGGTCGCCTGCTGTGGGAGGGGGAGGACCCGGCCGACGCGCGCGACGGCTGGGTGCGCGTGTGGGGCTGCGGCATCAGCTGGCTGCCGCAGGAGCCGCTGGGCGGGCTCAACCCGCTGCTGCGCGTCGGCGCGCAGGTGGCCGAGTCGGCGCGCCTGGCCGGCGCGGGCTCGCCGGCCGCGGCCCGGCGCGTCGCCCTCGACCTGCTCGCCGAATTGCAGATGCCCGACCCCGAGCGCGCGTTCGCCGCCTGGCCGCACCAGCTGAGCGGCGGCATGCGGCAGCGCGCGCTGCTGGCGGCGGTGCTGGCCCGCGGGCCGCGCCTGCTGGTGGCGGATGAGCCCACCTCGAGCCTGGACACCTCGGTGCAGCGTGACCTGCTGGCGGTGCTCGACCGCGCGCGCCGCGCGCGGGGCCTGTCGCTGCTGTTCATCACGCACGACCGCGACCTGGCGATGCTGGTGGCGGGGCGGCGCCTGGAGATCCGCGACGGTCGCGTGGCGGCCGCGGACGACGATCCCGCGCCGCGGGCCGCGGCGACGCCGTGGCGATCG
>CAINDZ010000528.1 GCA_903847545.1 uncultured bacterium
CAGCAGCGCCAGCGCGATGGCGTACTGCCCGCCCCGCAGGAAGCCCTTCGTGCCGTCGACGGGGTCCAGCGTCCAGTAGCGCGGCGCGTGCTCGTGCAGGTGGCCGTGGTCGATCCACGCGCACACGTCCGCGGCCGTCGCCCCGGGCCGGCGCGCGGCCACCAGGCCGGTGACGCGCGCCAGCAGGTGTTCGGCCCCCGGGGCGGTCAGCGTTCCCGAATCCTCCTCGCCCATCACGGGGTCGGCCGGGAAGGCCTCGTGCAGCGAACGGCAGATCAGCGCCTGGGCGCCGAGGTCGGCCACGGTGACGGGGCTGCGGTCGGGCTTGGCGACGGCGCCGTGGTCGACGGCGGCGCCCACCTCGCGGGTCAGCGTGGCGGCCTCGCGCACGGCGGCCATGGCGATATCCAGTTCGCGGGCAAGGGGATGGGCGGCCCAGGGGCGGTGCGTGGTCATCGATCCTCCGGCAAGGGTTGGCGTGCCGGGCCACCTTAGCGAGGCGCCGGCCGCGAGGCAACCGCGTTCGGGCGGCGAAATAGGACTGGACCGGTGCGCCGTCGTTGGTTACGGATTGGTGACACTTCCCGTCGTTGCCCAGTGGCCTGCCAGCCGCCGCGCGGCCCGTTCCGCGCAGGAGGACCTCTTTACATGAAGCGTGCGGTCGCCCACCTGTCCCTGGCCCTGATCCTCCTTGTTTCGGCGGGTGCCGCCCTGGCCGAGAACGACCTGACGGCGCGTTGGGGCTTCGGCGGCCAGCTCGGCTTCCAGAAGCCGGTGGGCGGCGACCACGACTACGCGAACGTCGACCACGGGGCCACGCTGTGGCTTCGGCGCGGACTGAGCGCGCGCTGGTCGCTCGACGGCGGCGTGCACTACGGCTACAACCGCCCCGGCGCGCTGCAGGGCGAGGACGCCGGCCTGACCTTCGACAGCGTGCATCCCTACTACGCGACCACGTTCCACGTCATGGGCGGCCCGCGCTGGCGCGGTGCGGCGCGCGGCCCGATCGCGCCGTACGTCGGCGTCTACGGCGGCGTGCTGGACTGGCATGTCCTCGACATGGAGGGCATCAACGGGTTCGGGATCTTCCCCGACGGCCCCATCGCCGAGGGCTACGACAGCGACGGCGCGCGGCACAAGCTGCAGGACCGCGTGCTGACCGGCACCATCGACATCGGCGCCGAGTGGACGCTGGGCCGCGTGGTGGCGCTCAACGCCGGCCTGCGCTGGACCCGCCTGCTGGGCAACAAGCTCGACAACGTCGGCAGCAGCGCGCTGTGGGGCGCCGACCAGGCCGACATCAATTCGCAACTGCTCGAGGCCTACGGCGGCATGACCTTCTACTTCGGCGGCGTCGGCGACAGGGACAAGGACGGCATCGGCGACGACGACGACCTGTGCCCGGCCGCCGCCGAGGACAAGGACGGCTGGCAGGACGCCGACGGCTGCCCCGACCCCGACAACGACAACGACGGCGTCGTCGACGCGAAGGACGCCTGCCCGAACGACGCCGAGGACCGCGACGGCTTCAAGGACACGGACGGCTGCCCCGACGTCGACAACGACAACGACGCCGTGATGGATGCCGCCGACAAGTGCCCGAACGAGGCGGAGGATCGCGACGGCTGGCAGGACGACGACGGCTGCCCCGACGCCGACAACGACGGCGACGGCGTCCTGGACGCCGCCGACAAGTGCCCCGACACCCGGGCCGGCACGGTGGTCGACGCCAGCGGCTGCGTGCCGGTCGTCGAGCTCAAGGCCTCGATGGTGCTCAAGGGCGTCAGCTTCAAGCCGGGCTCGGCGATCCTCGAGCCGACCTCCTCCGCGGTGCTCGACCAGGTCGTCGCCACCCTGAACGCCTGGCCGTTCGCGCGCGTCGAGATCCAGGGCCACACCGACGACGTCGGCTCGGCCGAGGCCAACCGGCAGCTGTCGACCCTTCGCGCCGAGGCCGTGCGCGCCTACCTCGTCAAGGCGGGCATCGACGCCAAGCGCCTGACCGCGGTCGGCTACGGCGAGGACCTGCCCGTCGCCGACAACACCACCGAGGCGGGGCGCGCCCTGAACCGGCGGGTGGAAATGGTGCGCACGGACCGGTAGTGCCTGCTTTTCGGGCGGGAATGTGCTTACTTGGTGGGCACGACCGCCCCTTTTCCTCCCTCGCCGTCGGGAGTCGTCCCATGAGCGAATCCTCGCCGAGCTTCAGCGACCTGGACCTGGCCGCGCCGCTGGTCAAGGCCGTCACCGAACTGGGCTACGAGACGGCGCTGCCCATCCAGGCCGCCTGCATCCCGCCGCTGCTGGCCGGGCGCGACGTGCTGGGCCTGGCGCAGACGGGCACCGGCAAGACGGGCGCCTTCGCGCTGCCGCTGCTGTCGCGCATCGACCTCGAGGAGCGTTCGCCGCAGGTGCTGGTGCTGACGCCCACGCGCGAGCTGGCCATCCAGGTGGCCGAGGCCTTCCAGGCCTACGCGCGGCACCTGAAGGGCTTCCACGTGCTGCCCATCTACGGCGGCCAGGGCTACGCCTTCCAGTTCAACCAGCTGCGGCGCGGCCCGCAGGTGGTGGTCGGCACGCCCGGCCGCGTGCAGGACCACCTCGACCGCGGCACGCTCGACCTGGGCGGCGTCACCAGCGTGGTGCTGGACGAGGCCGACGAGATGCTGCGCATGGGCTTCGTCGAGGCCGTCGAGGCCATCCTCGAGAGCACGCCCGATGCCCGCCAGATGGCCCTGTTCTCGGCCACGATGCCGCCGCAGATCAAGCGCATCTGCAAGCGCCACCTGAAGGAACCCGTCGAGATCCGCATCGAGACGAAGACGATGACCGCCGAGAACATCGAGCAGGTCTACCTGGTGGTGCCGCCCGCGGCCAAGTTCGAGGCGCTGGTGCGCGTGCTCGAGACCGAGTCCTACGACGGCGTCATCATCTTCGCGCGCACGCGCCTGGCCACGAACGAGCTGGCCGAGAAGCTGTCGGCCCGCGGCTACGACGTGGCGGCGCTCAGCGGCGAGGTGACGCAGGTCGGGCGCGAGCGCATCGTCAAGCGCCTGAAGTCGGGCAAGCTCGACATGATCGTGGCCACCGACGTGGCCGCGCGCGGGCTCGATGTCGAGCGCATCTCGCTGGTCGTCAACTACGACATCCCGGGCGATGCCGAGGCGTACATCCACCGCATCGGCCGCACCGGGCGCGTGGGGCGCTACGGCAAGGCGATCCTGTTCGCCAGCCCGCGCGAGCGCCGGCTGCTGGAGGCCATCGAGCGCCTGACCCGCCAGCCGCTCAAGCGCATGGAGATGCCCAGCCACGACGCGATCACCCGCAAGCGCGTCGACCGCTTCCGCGAGGAGCTGGCCGGCCTGATGGCCGCGCAGCCCATGGACTTCTTCGAGGACCTCAGCTTCGAGCTCATGGAGACGCTGAAGATCGACGTGCTGCGCCTGGCCGCCGGCGCCCTCTGTTACGCGCAGAAGGACCAGCCGCTGCAGGCCGAGGACAGCGGCGCGCTGGCCGACGCGCGCTGGGACGAGCCGCGGCGCGGGCCCCGCGAGCG
>CAINDZ010000529.1 GCA_903847545.1 uncultured bacterium
CGCGCCGGGCCGAACCGGGGGAGGCGTCCTCGTCATGATCCCTGCCGGCCGACATGTCTGGCGCTGGTGTCCGCAGTGCCGCGCCGAGATGGGCCGCCGCAGCGACGGCGGCGAGGAGCGCCCCGCCTGCCCGGCGTGCGGTGTCGTGCAGTACCTGAACCCGGCGCCGGCCGCCGGCATCGTCCTGGTGCAGGACGGGCGCGTGTGCCTGGTGAAGCGGCGCTTCGCGCCGAAGCAGGGCGAGTGGACCTTCCCGACCGGCTTCATGGAATGGGACGAGCAGCCTGCCGAGACCGCGCGGCGCGAGGCGCTCGAGGAAACCGGCCTTGAGGTGGAGCTGACGGGACTGTACGCCGTCGAGTCCGGCACGCTGCCGCCCGACACGCCGGTGGTCGTGATCTTTTACAAGGCCGTCCAAAGCGGCGGCGTCCTGGCCGCCGGCGACGACGCCGAGGAGGTCGGGTTCTTCGCACCCGACGACCTGCCCGGCCCGATCGCCTTCGCCGCCCATCGCCGGGTGCTCGAGAAGCTGAGCGCCGAACTGGCCGGCGACGCCGGGGGCGGGGCGTGAGCGCCGTGCGCACGGCCGTCCTCCTTTCCGGCAGCGGGCGCACGCTTGCCAACTTCCTCGAGCGCATCGCGCAGGGAACGCTGCCGCTGGAGATCGTCGCCGTGGTGGCCAGCCGCCCGGACGTGCGCGGCCTCGACGTGGCGCGCGCGGCCGGCCTGCCGGCAGCCAGCTTCCGGCGGCGCGACTATCCCGACGCGGCGGCGCACAACGCGGCCATCAACGCCTGGCTGGTCCCGTACGCCCCGCGGATCATCGCATTGGCGGGCTATCTCAGCCTGTACGAACCGCCGGCGGGATTCACGGGCCCGGTGGTGAACATCCACCCGGCGCTCCTGCCGCGGCACGGGGGGCAGGGCTACTACGGCGACCGCGTGCACCAGGCCGTGCTGGCCGCGGGCGACGCCGAGAGCGGCTGCACCGTCCACCTGGTCGACGATCGCTACGACAGCGGGCGCATCCTGGCGCAGCGCCGCGTGCCCGTGCTGCCGCACGACGACGTGGGCAGCCTTGCCGCGCGGGTCTTCGCCGCCGAGTGCGAGCTGTACCCCGAGGTGCTCGCGCAACTGGCCCGCGACATCGCCGCCGGCTGACGCGCCGGCCCGGAACGCATAAAGCCCCCTGCAGCCGGCGCCGCAGGGGGCTTCGTCTTCGTCGCGAACCAGCCTACGTCAGGTTCGGGCACACCCCGGAGCCGCCGGCCTGCGCGAACGGGTCGCGCGGGTCGCCGGTCATCAGGTAGCGGTGCATCGCGTCGGCGGCCACGCGGCCCTGGCCCATGGCCAGGATCACGGTGGCGCCGCCGGTGACGATGTCGCCGCCGGCGAACACGTTGGGCAGGCTCGTCTGCATCACGTCGTTGATGAGGATGGTGCCCTTCTTCGGGTCGCGCGCCAACTCGGGGCAGTCGGCCGTCAACAGGGGGTTGGGGCCCTGCCCGATGGCGATGACCACGGTGTCCACCGCGAACTCGCGCACCTTGCCCTCGATGGCCACGGGCTTGCGGCGACCGCTCGCGTCGGGCTCGCCCAGCTCCATCTCCTGGCAACGGATGGCGCCCACGGCGCCCTTGCCGTCGTTGACGATCTCCAGCGGCGAGTGCAGAAGGTTGAACTCGACGCCTTCCTGCTCCGCGTGGTGGATCTCCTCGACGCGGGCGGGCATCTCCAGCCGGCTGCGGCGGTAGACCAGGTACACGACCTCGGGCTGCAGCCGCTTGGCCGTGCGCGCCGAGTCCATCGCCGTGTTGCCCGCGCCGATGACCGCGATGCGCTTGATCTTCTTGACCGGCGTGTCGGCGCCGTCGGGGAATTTGTAGCCGCCCATCAGGTTCACGCGCGTCAGGAACTCGTTGGCGCTGTACACGCCGTTGAGGTTCTCGCCCGGGATCCCCAGGAACCACGGCAGGCCCGCGCCCGTCGAGACGAACACGACGTCGAAGCGCTCGCGCACGCTGTCCAGCGACTCGGCCTTGCCGACGGGATAGTTCATGACGAACTCGACGCCCATGTCGCGCAGGCCCTCGACCTCGCGCATGAGGATCTCCTTCGGCAGCCGGAACTGGGGGATGCCGTAGAACAGCACGCCGCCCGGCTTGTGCAGCGCCTCGAAGACGGTGACCGCGTGGCCCTTCTGCGCCAGGTCGCTGGCCGCCGTCAGGCCGGCCGGGCCCGAGCCGATGATCGCCACGCGCTTGCCGGTCGCCGGCGCCACCGTCGGCGTGATGGTCAGGTTGTGCTCCATCGCGTAGTCGCCCAGAAAGCGTTCCACGCGGCCGATGCCGCCCGCCTCGCGACCCTTGTCCGGCCGGTTCAGCGTGCAGACCATCTCGCACTGGTCCTCCTGCGGGCAGACGCGACCGCAGATCGCGGGCAGGAAGTTCTTCTCCTTGATCTTGCGCAGCGCGCCCTCGAAATCCTTGTCGCCGACCAGCTTCAGGAAGGCGGGAATGTCGATGCCGACCGGGCAGCCGGCCACGCAGGGCTTGTCCTTGCAGTCGATGCAGCGCAGGGCTTCCTGCGTCGCTTCCTGCTCGTTGTAGCCCAGGGGCACTTCCTCGAAGTTGAAGATGCGCGCGGCAGCCTCCTGCTCGCGCATCGGCGTCTTCACCTTCGACTTGTTCAGGACCTTCTTGGGCTTCGGGCTCTCGTCGCTCATGGCGGTCCTTCCTCCTACGGGTTCTGCAGCCGGTCGGCGGCGGCTTCGAGGCGGCAACGGTGGTAGCTGTCGAGCGAAGCGCGCTCTTCCGGCTGGTAGTAGGCCAGGCGCGTGATCAACTCGTCGAAGTCGACCTGGTGGCCGTCGAACTCGGGGCCCTCGACGCACGCGAAGCGCGTCTGGCCGCCCACGGTGACGCGGCAGGCGCCGCACATGCCCGTGCCGTCTACCATGATGGGGTTCAGCGAGGCCTGCGTCGGGATGCCGAAGGGCTGCGTCGCCCGGCAGACGAACTTCATCATCACGACCGGGCCGATGGTGATGACCTCGTCGACCTTCTCGCCGCCCTCGATGAGGTCGGTCAGGGCGTGGGTGACCATGCCCTTGCGGCCGTAGCTGCCGTCATCGGTGGTGATGATCGTCTGGTCGGCCAGCGCGCGGACCTCTTCCTCGAGGATCAGCAGTTCCTTCGTGCGGGCGCCCAGGATGGCGATGCAGCGGTTGCCCGCCTCCTTCAGCGCCTGCACCTGCGGCCACACCACGGCGTTGCCGATGCCGCCCCCGACGCAGACCACGGTCTTGCCCGTCGGGATCTCGGTCGGCTTGCCCAGCGGGCCGGCCAGGTCGTGGATCTCCTGCCCGACCTGCAGGCGGCCGAGCATTTCCGTCGTCTTGCCCACTTCCTGGAAGACCAGGGTGATGGTGCCCTTGCCGGGGTCGCGGTTGGCGAGGGTCAGGGGCACGCGCTCGCCGTCATCGGAGACGCGCAGGATGACGAACTGGCCCGCCTTGCCGCGCTGGGCGATGTGCGGCGCCTCGATCTCGAAGAGTCGGGTGCGCGGCGCCAGTTCCTGGACGCGGACGATCTTGTTCCCCACGGCAAGCTCCTTGGGCACGGTGGGCTTTCGGTCGGCGGCGGCCGGAAGGGGCCGCCCGAGCGGTTGTGGGGGCAAAGTTACCGTGCCGCGCGGGCCATGCAAGGGCAAAACAGTGACAATGATTGGCGTTTTCAACGACTTGCGGGCGGGAACGCCAGCACGAAGCCAAGGGGCCGCCTGCACCCGGCTCGCCGGACGGGGGGGACGTCCGGCGGGCCCGTGGAATGGAATGGCGGCCCCTTGTCATGCCTTCAGTTTTTCGGCGCAGGAACCGAAATGCAGGGAGCATGCCGCCGGCGCTCGCGGCGCTTGACGCGGGTGCGGCACGCCCCGATCTTGCCGCGCACAAGCAGGTTGCGCCGCGAGTCGGCCCGCCGCGAAGCAGCGGGGCGCGACCGGAAAGCCGTGCGCCCTGCAAGCCCCGCCGCGAAAGGACCGGAAATCCGCATGGAAGACCTCATCCGCCAGATGCTCGTCGGCCTCGGCGAGGACCCCGATCGCGAGGGCCTGGTCAAGACGCCGGCGCGCGTCACCCGGTCGTGGGCCGAGCTGACCGTCGGCTACTCGCAGGATCCCGGCGCCATGGTGCGGGGCGCGCTGTTCGCGGCGGAGAGCAAGGAGATGGTCGTCGTCAACGACATCGACTTCTACAGCACCTGCGAGCACCACCTGCTGCCGTTCTTCGGCAAGGCCCACGTCGCCTACATCCCGAACGGGCGCATCGTCGGCCTGTCCAAGATGGCGCGCGTGGTCGAGGCCTATGCGCGCCGCCTGCAGGTGCAGGAACGGATGACGGCGCAGATCGCCCAGTGCCTGATGGAGAACCTCGAACCGATGGGCGTGGCGGTCGTGCTGCGCGCCCAGCACCTGTGCATGATGATGCGCGGCATCCAGAAGCAGAACTCCTACGCGGTGACGAGCGAGATGCTCGGCTGCTTCAAGAAGAGCCCCAAGACGCGCGGGGAGTTCCTGGACCTGATCCGCGACTAGGATCGACGCGAAGGAAGCGGCCGGGCCGCCGGCCGGGGAATCCCGATTGACGCCCCGGCAAGGCTTGGCTAACCATAGAAGCCTGGAATTCAGGCGGGGAGGCGCGCGGGGTGACCCCGGCGCGCCGCGAAGGGCGAGCAGAAGGAGCAACCATGGCGACGAAGATCGGCATCAACGGGTTCGGCCGCATCGGCCGGCTCGTGTTCCGCGCGGCGATGGACCACCCGAACATCGAGGTGGTGGCGATCAACGACCTGTTCGACGCGAAGCAGTTGGCCTACATGCTGAAGTACGACACCATCCACGGCCGCTTCAACGGCACGGTGGAGGCGGGCGACGGCTTCCTCGCGGTCAACGGCAAGCGCATCCGCCTGACGGCCGAGAAGGACCCCGCCAACCTGAAGTGGGACGAGGTCGGCGCCGAGTACATCTGCGAGTCGACGGGCTTCTTCCTCGAGCAGTCGAACGCCGCGGGCCACATCAAGGCCGGCGCCAAGTGCGTGGTGATGTCGGCCCCGTCGAAGGACGACACGCCGATGTTCGTCATGGGCGTCAACCACACCAAGTACGCGGGCGAACAGTTCGTGTCCTGCGCCTCGTGCACGACCAACTGCCTGGCGCCGGTGGCCAAGGTGCTCAACGACAACTGGGGCATCGCCGAGGGCCTGATGACCACGGTGCACGCCACGACCGCCACGCAGAAGACCGTGGACGGCCCCGGCGGCAAGAAGGACTATCGCGGCGGGCGCGCCGCCGCCGGCAACATCATCCCGTCGTCGACGGGCGCGGCCAAGGCCGTGGGCAAGGTCATCCCCGAGCTCAAGGGCAAGCTGACAGGCATGGCGTTCCGCGTGCCGACGCTGAACGTGTCGGTCGTCGACCTGACCTGCAAGCTGGCCAAGGCCCCGGGCGCCGACGCCGAGTCGGCCTACGCCGCCATCAAGGCCGCGATGAAGGCCGCCTCCGAGGGCGAGCTCAAGGGTGTCCTGGGCTACACCGAGGACGAAGTCGTGTCGTCGGACTTCAACCACGAGTCCCGCACGTCGATCTTCGACGCCGGCGCCGGCATCATGCTGAACCCGACGTTCGTGAAGGTCGTCTCGTGGTACGACAACGAGTGGGGCTACTCGAGCAAGCTGGTCGACTTCATCGACTACATGGCGACGCGGAAGTAGCCGGGCCGCGACCCCGGCCATCGGGGCGCTGCCGAAAGCGAGAGGCCGGTCCGGTGTAGCACCGGGCCGGCCTTCTTCATCGTTGAACGACAGGCAGGTCGCCGAACGGTCGGCGATCAGTGCCCGACTCCCGCCAGCCACCGCTCGGCCTCGATCGCCGCCATGCAGCCGGTGCCCGCCGAGGTGATCGCCTGCCGGTACACGTGGTCCTGCACGTCGCCGCAGGCGTAGACGCCCGGTCGGCCGACCGAGGTCGTGCCCGGGATCGTCACCAGGTAGCCCGACTCGTCGGTGGGCAGCTGCCCGTTCAGGAACGCCGTGTTCGGCGTGTGGCCGATGGCGATGAAGCAGCCGGTGACCGCCAGCTGCCGGTCCGGGCCGCCGGTCGTGTCCTGCAGCACCAGGCCCGTCAGGTTGCCCTTGTCGTCGGCCAGGTACTGCTTCGGGACGCTGTTCCATGCCACCTCGATCTTCGGGTTCGCCAGGGCGCGCTCCTGCATGATCTTCGAGCCCCGCAACTCGCCCCGCCGGTGGATCAGGGTGACCTTGGACGCGAAGTTCGTCAGGTAGATGGCCTCTTCCAGCGCGGTGTCCCCGCCGCCCACGACGGCGATCTCCTGGCCCCGGAAGAAGAACCCGTCACAGGTGGCGCAGGCGCTCAGGCCCTTGCCGTGGAACGCCTCCTCGTCCGCCAGGCCCAGCCAGCGGGCGGTGCTGCCTGAGGCGATGATCACCACAGGGGCGCTGTAGGTGCCGGCGTTGGTGCGCACGGTGTAGGGGCCGGCCGCCAGGTCGACCGCCTCGACGGTCTCGCCCCGGATCACGGTCCCGAAGCGCTCGGCCTGGGCCCGCAGCTTCAGCATCAGCTCGGGGCCGGTGATGCCGTCCGGAAACCCCGGGAAATTCTCGACTTCCGTCGTGATGGTCAGCTGGCCGCCGGGCTGCTGGCCCTCGAAGAGCAGGTTGGGAACGTTGGCGCGGCTCAGGTAGATGGCCGCGGTCAGGCCGGCGGGGCCGGACCCGATGATGATGGCCTTGAACTCGGGGGACGCGCTCATGCTGTCAGGACTCCCGGGAAAGGGGGGGGCCGGCCGGGGCCGGGCCCTGCAAAATGGCAATGTCCCCTCAGATTAAGCGCGCCGGGCCCGATGTCAACCCGGGGCAGGGGGGCGGCAGGTGGCGAAAAATCACCCGTCCGGCCCTTGACGGCCCCGCCGGCACGGCACTATTATTCCCGCTTGTGTCAATGACGGCGGGCCCCCGGATCCTCTGAAGGACGGATGGGCCGAGCCGACCGGCGGGACGCCGAGGCGCGCCCGCGCGTTGCTTTGTCAACGCAACGGGTTGGGAACGGCCAACACAACGGGTTAGGAACGTGATGTACGCTGTAGTCAAGATCAAGGAGCAGCAGTTCCGGGTCATGCCGGACACCACCTTGCAGGTGCCGCTGCTGTCCGACGAGGTCGGCGCCAAGCTGAGCTTCGACCAGGTCCTGATGGTTTCGGACGGGTCGTCGGTGAAGGTCGGCAGCCCGATCGTCGCCGGCGCGTCGGTGAAGGCCGAGGTGCTCGCCCACGGGCTGAGCCGCAAGGTCGTCATCTTCAAGAAGAAGCGGCGGAAGAACTACCGTCGCAAGACCGGCCACCGTCAGCCGTTCACGCAGATCCGCATCACCGGCATCACCGGCTGAGACGTATCCCGGCCCCGGTCGCGTTGAAGGACGCGCGGGCCCCAGACCAGGAGAAGGTGCGACATGGCTCATAAGAAAGCTGGTGGATCGACCCGGAACGGGCGCGACTCCAACCCGAAGAACCTGGGCGTCAAGCGGTTCGGCGGCCAGACCGTCAGCGCCGGCACGATCCTCGTGCGGCAGCGCGGCACCCGCATCCACCCGGGCAAGCACGTCGGCAAGGGCGGCGATGACACGCTGTTCGCGCTCGTCGACGGGACCGTGGAGTTCCAGGACTTCCGCGGGACCAAGAAGCGGGTCAACATCCTGCCGCTGTAGCGCATGGATCGCCACGACAACACCAAGCCCACCCCGCCCGGGGTGGGCTTCGTTGTTGGCCGGGAGCCCGGACAGGCTGCCGGCCTCGAACCCGCGCGCGGGGGCGTGCTCGTGGTCATCCCCGCCCGCTACGGCTCGTCCCGCTTCCCCGGCAAGGCGCTGGCCGACATCGCCGGCAAGCCGCTCATCGTGCGCGTGGCCGAGAACGCGATGCGCATCCGCGGCATCGACCGCGTGGTGGTGGCCACCGACGACCGGCGCATCCTCGACGTCGTGGCGGCCGCCGGCCTGCCCTGCGAGATGACCGCCGAGCACCCGACCGGCACCGACCGCATCGCCGAGGTGGCCGCCCGCCACCCCGAGGACCTGGTGGTCAACCTGCAGGGCGACGAGCCCCTCCTGCCGCCGGCCGACGTCGAAGCCCTGGTGGCGTTCATGCGGCAGGACGGGAGCTGGGACATCGGGACCTGCGGCCACCCGTTCACCGAGGCCGGGTCCTGGGGCGAACCGAACGTCGTGAAGGTGGTCACCGCCCTCGACGGCCGGGCTTTGTACTTTTCGCGCGCGCCGATTCCCGGTATGTTCCCCGGCAGGGAAGGGTCCGGCCACGGCGCCGCCCTCAGGCACGTCGGCATCTACGCGTTCCGGCGTGCAGCGCTGCTGCGGTTCGCCTCGCTGGCGCCCACGCCGCTCGAGCAGGCCGAGGGCCTCGAGCAGTTGCGCGCCCTCGAGAACGGGATGCGGATCGGCGTCGTGACCATCGCGGCCGGCCCGGTGGGCGTCGACACGCCGGCCGACCTCGAGCGCGTGCGCGCCGCGTGGCCGGCCGGACGCTGACCGCAAGTCGCCTTTCCCCGCACGGACCCGCACGCGAAAGGCAAGCATGGCCAAGTACGTATTCGTGACCGGAGGGGTCGTCTCGGCCCTGGGCAAGGGGATCGCCAGCGCGTCGCTGGGCAACCTGCTGAAGGCGCGCGGGCTCAAGGTCGTCCTGCAGAAGTTCGACCCCTACCTTAACGTCGACCCCGGCACGATGAGCCCCTTCCAGCACGGCGAGGTGTTCGTGCTCGACGACGGGGCCGAGTGCGACCTCGACCTTGGCCACTACGAGCGCTTCACCGACACCGACCTCGCGCAGATCCACAACCTGACCAGCGGCCGCGTCTACGAGACCATCCTCGCCAAGGAGCGCCGGGGCGAGTACCTCGGGCGCACGGTGCAGGTCATCCCGCACGTGACCGACGAGATCAAGCGCCGCATCATGCTGCCCGCGCAGAGCGACCCGACCGTCGACGTCGTCATCACCGAGATCGGCGGCACCGTCGGCGACATCGAGAGCCTGCCGTTCCTCGAGGCCATCCGGCAGTTCCGCCTCGAGAACGAGCCCGAGGACTCGGCCTCGCTGCACCTGACCCTGGTGCCCTACATCGCCGCGGCCGGCGAGATCAAGACCAAGCCCACGCAGCACTCGGTGCGCGAGCTGCGCAGCATCGGCATCCAGCCCGACTTCCTCATGTGCCGCACCAGCCAGCCGATCGGCGAGGACGCGCGGCGCAAGATCGCGCTGTTCTGCAACCTGCCGTACGCGAACGTCATCGACGGCCGCGACGTCGCCAGCATCTACGAGGTGCCGCTGACGATGCACGAGCAGGACTTCGACCGCCTGCTCTGCAAGCGCCTGGGCCTGACAACGCCCGAGCCCGACCTGTCGGAATGGCGCCGGATGGTGGGCCTCGTCCTGAACCCGCCCTCGCGCGTGCGCATCGCGATCGTCGGCAAGTACATCGAGCTCAAGGACGCCTACAAGAGCATCAGTGAGGCGTTCATCCACGCGGGGATCCCCAACCAGGTGGGCGTCGAGCAGGTGTGGGTCGACTCCGAGTCGCTCGAGGGCCCGGACGCGGACGACGACCGCCTGCGCGAGGTCTTCGCCGGCTGCCACGGCATCCTGGTGCCCGGCGGCTTCGGCGACCGCGGCATTCCCGGCAAGGTGAACGCAGTGCGATTCGCGCGCGAGCAGGGCCTGCCGTTCTTCGGCATCTGCCTGGGCCTGCAGTGCGCGATGATCGAGATCGGTCGCGACCTCGTGGGGCTCGAGCGCGCCGGCAGCGCCGAGTTCGACCCGGGCACGCCGCACCCCGTCATCCACCTCATGGAGAAGCAGCGGGGCATCGTCAACCTCGGCGGGACCATGCGCCTGGGCGCCTATCCGTGCCAGGTCGAGGCCGGGACGCTGGCCCATCGCTGCTACGGCAGGCTCGAGATCTCCGAGCGCCACCGCCACCGCTACGAGGTGAACAACGACTACCGCGCGGCCTTCACCGCGGCGGGCGTGGTCTTCTCGGGTCTGTCGCCGGACGGCCAGCTGGCCGAGATCATCGAGTTGCCGGGGCACCCGTTCTTCATCGCCGCGCAGTTCCATCCCGAACTCAAGTCGCGGCCGCGCCGGCCGCACCCGCTGTTCCGCGCCTTCGTGGCCGCGGCCGTGGCGCACCGCGACGGCCATGCGTCGCCCGCCGCCGAGAGCGCGGCCGGCTAGCGCCGAAAGGATCCCGACGTGAAGGACGACATCATGCCCGTGGCCGAGCCGGTCGCCATCGGCGACCACCGGGTGGGCCGCGGGCTGCCGCTGTTCGTGATTGCCGGCCCGTGCGTGCTCGAGGAGCCCGACGAGATGCTGTTCGTGGCCGAGCGCCTGGCCGCCGCGTGCCGCGCGCTGGGACTCGGCTACTGCTTCAAGGCGAGCTACGCGAAGGACAACCGCACCAGCGGCGACAGCTACCGCGGGCCCGGGGCGCAGGAGGGCCTGCGCCTGCTCGAGCGCATCGGCTGCGAGGTGGGCGTCCCGGTGCTGACGGACATCCACCAGCCCGGCGAGGCGGCGGAGGCGGCCGCCGTGGCGACGGTGCTGCAGATCCCCGCCTTCCTCTGCCGCCAGACGTCGCTGCTCGAGGCGGCCGGCGCCACCGGTCGCATCGTCAACGTGAAGAAGGGGCAGTTCCTGGCCCCGGGCGACCTCGGCCACGCGGCGCGCAAGGTGCGCGCGGCCGGGGGCGGGGGCGTGCTGCTGACCGAGCGCGGCTCGTTCTTCGGCTACCGCGACCTGGTCGTCGACTTCCGCGGCATCGCCGCCATGCGCGCGCTCGGCTGTCCGGTCGTGATGGACGCGACGCACGCGGTGCAGTCCCCGGGCAGCACGGGCCAGGTCACCGGCGGCCAGCCCGAGATGATTCCCCTGCTGGCGCGCTGCGGCATCGCGGCGGGCGCCGACGCGATTTTCCTGGAGGCCCACCCCGAACCGGCGCGGGCGCGCAGCGACGCGGCCAGCCAGCTGCCGCTGGACGCGGCCGCGCCCCTGTTGGCGCAACTGGCGCGCGGCCGCGAGCTCTTCCTCGAGAGCGAGGGGCGATGAGCGAGCGGCACGGCTACCCGCGCGACTTCACCTGGCCGCCCTCCACCGACGAGGACTACCGCCAGGAGGCGGTGGTCCGCGCCGGCAACGATCTGGCGGACCGCCTGTCGCGCGTGCGGCTGCTGGTCCTGGACGCCGACGGCGTGCTGACCGACGGCCGCATGCTCTACGGCGCGCAGGGCGAGGCCTACAAGTCGTTCCACAGCCGCGACGGGCTGGGGCTGGTGCTGGCGCGCGTCGCGGGCATCAAGCTGGCCGTGCTGACCGGCCGGCACAGCGCCATCGTCGAGCGCCGCTGCACCGAGCTGCGCTTCGACGTCATCAAGCTCGGGCGTTTCGACAAGGTCGAGGCGCTGGGCGAGATCCTGCGCGAGACCGGCTGCGCTGCCGCGGACACGCTGTACATGGGGGACGACGTCATCGACCTGCCGGCCCTGCACCAGGTGGGCGTGCCCGTCGCGGTGCCCGAGGCGCCGCAGGAGGTGCGCCACCACTGCGTGTACGTCACGCTGGCCCGCGGCGGCGAGGGCGCCGTGCGCGA
>CAINDZ010000530.1 GCA_903847545.1 uncultured bacterium
CACGCCGACGGCTTCGCCCTCGCGGAAGAGGACCTGCGCCTGCGTGGGCCGGGCGACGCGTGGGGCGTCAGGCAGCACGGCGCGCCGGGCTTCCGGCTGGCCAACCCGGTGCGCGACGCGGCCGTGGCGCGCGAATGCCGCGACGACGTCGAGGCGGTGCTGAAGAACGACCCGAACCTGGCCTCGTCCGCGGGCCGGGCGCTGCGCGCGGCGCTCGAGGCGAACTGGGCGGGGGCGGTTCCGGTGATGGCAGGGTAGGTTGGCCGGCACTCGGGGGCGCGAACCCGCGCGGTTGCGCCGGCGCAAGTCCCCAGGCCGTGGTTGCCACGCCGATCCAGGGAGAGATCATGTCGACATTCCTGCACAAGCGCGAAATCGCCGCCACCGCGGCCGAGGTCTTCGCCGCCATTGCCGACCCGTCGCGCCTGGCCCGCTGGTGGGGACCGGAGGGCTTCACCAACACCTTCGCCACGTTCGAGTTCAAGCCCGGCGGCGCCTGGCAGTTCACCATGCACGGGCCCGACGGCAAGGACTACTGGAACGAGTCCGTGTTCGTCGAGATCGTCCCCGATGCGCTGGTGAGGATCCGGCACGTGTGCCTGCCGTTCTTCGAGGCCGTGATCACGCTGGCCGCGTCCGGGCCGGGCACGCTCGTCACCTGGCGGGGCGAGTTCGAGGACGAGGTTTTCGCCGAGCAGATGCGCGCGTTCCTGGAGTCGGCCAACGAGCAGAACCTCGACCGGCTGGAGCGCGAGGTGGATCGGGTGCGGGGCTG
Source organism: uncultured bacterium (assembly GCA_903847545.1). Lineage (GTDB taxonomy): Bacteria > Krumholzibacteriota > Krumholzibacteriia > LZORAL124-64-63 > LZORAL124-64-63 > CAINDZ01. Next base: position 776 of record CAINDZ010000530.1, read on the forward strand.
AGTTGCGCCGGCGCAAGTCTTCGCGCGCGACGCGGCCGCTGGCGCCCTCGCCCCGGTGTGGTATAGTCGCTGCTTCGTTTCACGATGGCCCAGTCCCAGCCCGGCGTGCCGGGAGGTATTTCGTCTTGTTTGCGATCCCTCGCCGCCTGCCCGCCTGGGTGCTCCTGTTCGCGACATTGTTGCTCGCGTCTTGCAGGGACACGGTGTGGCCCGAGCGCGACGCCACGCCGCCGGTGGCCGACCTGCGATTGTCGGTGTGGAAGGCCGACGATGTCTGCCCGTGCATCGCCGTCTTCGCCGTGAATCCCGTCGGCAGCAGCGACAACGTGACCGAGCGTGATGCGTTGCAGGTTCGGTGGGACTTCGACAATGACGGCATCTGGGACACGGACTACAGGGCGCTCGACATGTTGGCCTACGATCCGGACCCGCTGCCGGTCGACACCTGGACGGTGCGCTGCGAGGTCCGGGACCTGGCCGGCAACACCGCCGTAGCGGTGGCGTCGATGACGCTGCCCGCGTGGCTGCCGGTGCCGGACGACCTGATCGCAGGTGCCGTGAGCGTGTACAAGAACGACGTCGGGTGCGTTTGCGGTCCGGTCGACACGCTCCTGGTGGGGCAGGGGTTCTCCGTGACCGCCTACCGCCAGGATTGGCTGACGCCTTCTGGGTTGCCCTTGACGTCGGCGCTGGTCCTCGACGGCGTGCAGGTCAGCGAGGCCGCCTCGACCACGATCATGCCCGACCGCTTCTCGTGCGGGCAGTTTCGTGCGACGGTCGCCGCCGGCTTCGCCACGGCCGGCGTGCACGAGATCAAGGTGGTCGTGGACACGCACGACGACATCGCCGAGACGGACGAGACCAACAACGTCTCGGTGCGCGAGATCGTGGTCATCGAGCGGTAGGCGCGCCCCGGCGCGTC
>CAINDZ010000531.1 GCA_903847545.1 uncultured bacterium
CGACGCCCGCACCGGCAACCGCCGCGGCGCCGCGCGCGCAGACGGCGCGCCGCAAGCCGGCCGACGCGACGACCTCCCTGCCGTGGGGCGTGCTCTACACCGCATCCGTCATCGCCGCCGGCGTCGGCATGGGCGGCGTGGCGCTGCTGCTGACCGGCGGCAGCGCGGCGGGCGAATGGAAGATGTCGGACCTGTTCCACCCGGGCTACTACGGGTCGCCGGCCGTGCACCCGCTCAACCTGCTGGCGCTCGTCGCCCTGGCGGTGGGCACGCTCGCGGCGCTGGGCGGCAGGGCGTTGGAAAACGCGTGGCGGCGCTCGCAGCGCAGCCACGTCAGTTCCGATCGCCTGCTGGACAAGCTCGCGGCGCTGCGCCTGGACAACGAGGGACCTTGGAGCGACCCGGCCCTGCGCGACCATCCGGCCCTCGGCACGTTCGCAGCCGAGGTCCTGGGCGCCTGGCGCCTGCAGGGCGCGCGCCTGCGACGCGTGAACGGCATCGAGGCCGAGGTCGTGCGACTGCAGAAGGCGCTGGCCGACAACGCGCGGGATGGACTGACCAGCCGCTTCGAGTCGGCGGCCGTCGGCGCGCTGGCGGACGACCTCGTGAAGTTCCTGGACGCCCGCAACGCCGACGCGCAGGAGCTGGCCGAGTTGCGCCGCAACCGCGCCGACGAGGCCGAGGCGCTGATCTCCCTGGTGCAGGACGCGCGCGTGTGGAATCGCACGACGCTCGAGCAGATCGGCGCGCAGGGCGCGACCCTCGAGCGCCTGTCACGCCGCATCGAGGACCTGGGTCGCACCACGGGCGAGCCGAGCGCGGACACGCTCGAGGAGCTGGGCCGCACCGGCCCAGCCGTCGGCAAGGCCGCCGCGAACCTGGCCGACGTGGCGCGTCGCTTCCAGGCCCAGTCCGACCGCCTCGTGCGGCTGGGTGAGACGGCCGCCACGCTGACGGGCTCGGTCTTCGACGCCACGTTGCCGAGCGTCGCCGCCACCGAGGCGCCGGTCGAGGACCCGCTGCGCCAGCAGGCGCAGGACCCGTTCTGCCGCGACGTCGCCGCGCGCGTCGAGGTCGACCCGTTCGCGCCCGCGACGCCGCTGGTCGAGCCGCCCGCGCCCCCGGTGCTGGCGGCCGCGACGCCGGTGTTCGTGGCCCCGCCGCCGCCGGTCCCGGTGGCGGACGAGAGCTTCATCATCGAGCGCACCTCGTCGGCGCGCCCGGTCTTCGAGGCGCCGTCAGCGCCCGTGGCGCCGGTCGTCGAGAACGTGCCCGAGCCCGGTCCCGTCGTCCTCTCGCGCGAGGCGTGGCTTGCGGGCGAGGCCCCGGCCCATGCGGCGGCGCCGGTGCAGCCCGGGGTGGCCGAGGCTTCCGGGGCCCCCGCCGCCGCCGACGAGCTCTTCGTCGAGACCGGCCCGGTGTTCAGCGCCTTCGGGGCGGACGAGCCCGAGCAGGACCGCATCCACGAGCTCTCCGAGTTCGGGGCCATCCGCATCGGGGCCGAGCCCGAGCCGCGCGAGGTCGACGCCGAGCGCATCCACGACCTCGCCGAGTTCGGCGCGGTGCGCGTGGCCTGAGTCGCCCCGCGAGGGTGGGAGGCGGCTGGCTGGAAGCAGGGGCGGGTCCACGGGGGCCCGCCCTTCGCCTTTTCCGGACTGACGCCGCGCCGGCCCCGACAGGGCGGAATGCAACGTCTCGTTGATTCTTGATGTATCCTGCACAGGTTTGCACATCCTCACAATCCCTGCTTGTGGCTCAAGATACGTCCAAAACGCCCAATAGAGGCCGCAATACGGCCTTTGGGACGGCCGCGCGCGTGCGGCACGCCCCTTGCTGTTTTTGTCACATGGAGATGTGGCACACCCGCTCGGATCGCACCAGAGGAGAGCCCCCAATGTCCGACTTCAACGACAACTCCAGGATCTACATCGGGGGGGAAGACCAGTTCGCACAAGTCATGACGTCCGTCGAGGCGGCCGATTACCTCAAAATGCACGTCAAGACTGTCTGCAGACTGGCGAAAGAAGGGAAGATCCCGGCCCGCAAGGTGGGCAGCGAGTGGCGCTTCCTGCGGTCGGTCCTGGACAACTGGCTGGCCGAGGCCCTCGTCTGATCCGCCGGCCGTGTCCGTGACCGCAAGACAGACTTCGCACGCGCGGCAGCGCGGGGACCTCCCCGTGCCGTCGTGCCTTGAGTGAAGGTCGGACGATGGCGATCAGGTACACAGCGCTCGATCTCGACGACCCGCGCCTGTTCGGCGTCCAGCTGAGCGGCACGGTCAGTCGTGACGACAAGCAGAACCTGCTGGCGCTGGCCGACCGCTGCCTCGAGCACGGCAAGCTGCACCTGGTGCTCGACCTCTCCGAACTCGGCGCCATCGGCGGCGGCGGCGCGCGCGTGTTGGCCGACCTGCAGTTCACGCTGGCCGCGCGCGGGGGCGAGGCCGTCTTCGTCGGCGCCGCACCCACGGTGCGCCGCTTCCTGCGCCAGCGCTTCGACAACCTGCCGCTGCGTTTCTTCCCGTCGCTGGCGGCGGCGCAGGAGCGCTATCTCGACCCCGGCTATTCGTGGGATCCCGAGGCCGACGAGACGGCCGCGGCATCGGCGCCCGGACCCGGATCGCCGGCGACACCCCCGGACGGCGACGACCATGACCACGACCAGGTCGGCGCGTTCGCGGCCGTCGATGACGACGAGCTCACCGACATCCCGCTCGAGGGCCTGTGCGACTGCGAGGCCGCGTTCACGCGCGACGAATGCGCGATCGTGGACGAGGCGCTCACCGAGGCGACGATGCGCGCGGTCGAGCCCGGGGCCGAGCCCGCGCCAATCGCGGGCCATGGCGGGCGTCGCAAGGACCACCACTACCTCTCCCTGGCCGAGGCGGCCGCCCAGCTGGGCGCCTGGAAGCCCGGCGAGGACGACGCCGACTTTGCCGTCTCCCTGCGCAACCTGCTCTTCAGCCATGGCCTGGCCGAGGATGCCCTGCTCCTGACCTGCAACGGCGACGACTTGCGCGACGCGCAGGGCCGCTTCGAGCTGCCGGTCGGCGGGGCGCTGGCCGCCCAGCTGCAGGAGGCCGAGGGGCCGCTGACGATGCTCGACCTCGCCGACGGCGACCTGCTGGACGGCGAGTCGGCGATGCTCGAGCAGTTCACGCCCGACCTGCTGGTGCCCGTGCGCGCCGGCGGGCGCCTGGTGGCCGTGCTGCTGCTGGTGCGCGGCGAACAGGAGCGCGAATACACGGTGGCCGAGCACTTCGCGCTCGAGTTGCTCATGCGCCTGCTGGGCGATGCCGTCACCGCCACGCCGGCCGCGTCCGCCGCGACGCCGGCGGCCGCGGGGGCCGGCGCGCTGCCGGCCGGCGTCTCCGAGTTCTCGCACACGGGCTGCGCGTGGACGCCGGCCGACGCCCACGAGGACGCGCTGACCGATGCCCTGATGCAGCTGGCGCTCAGCCTGCCCGAGGCCGGCGACGTGCCGCAGTTCTGGCGCCTGCTCGCGCGCCACGTGTGGCCGGTGCTGCCGACGTGCCGCGTCGGCTTCCTGGCGCCGGGCGCGGCGCGGCCGCAGCTGGTGGCGGGTCGTCCGCCGCTCGACGAGCCGACGGCCGGGGGGCCGCCCGCGTGGGAGCGCCTGGACCTGGGCGAGGATCGCCTGCGCCACTTCCTCCGCATGATGGAGGTGCCCGTGCGCGCGGCGAACCTGCCGAACTTCTTCCGGCAGACGCGCGAGGACCTGATCGCCGCGGGCGTCGACTGGATCGTCTGCCTGCGCTGGCAGGACGAGTTCCTCGGCACGGCGCTGCTGGGCCTCGAGCCGTCGTTCACGGCGCACGACGTGCCCGCGCTATTGTCCGAACTCTTTGCCGAGTCCGCGCGCCTGCTGCACCGCCTCGGCAGCAGCCCCGCCACCGCCGACGTCGACCTGGAAATCGTGCGCGTGCTCGTCGAGCAGCACGAGAAGCACTGCCTCGGCCCGTTCGCCCTCACCGGGACGATGGTCGCGCACGTGCGGCGCCTGTCGCGCGTGCTGGGCTGGACGGCCGAACAGGAGCGCGACCTCGTGCAGGGCTGCCTCTTGCGCGACGTGGGCCTGGTGGCGCGCGAGGACGTCCTGTGGGGACCGCGCGCGGGCATGGACCCGACACAGTGGCCGCGCTTCCGCCAGCACCCGACCGAGGGCGCCGCGCTGCTGCGCGCCATCGGCGCGCCGCAGGGCGTCATCGACGTCGTGTCCGCGCACCACGAGCGGCACAACGGCCGCGGCTTCCCGCTGGGGCTGCGCGAGCAGCAGATCCCGCTGTCTGCCCGCATCGTCAGGGTGGTCGAGCAGTACGTGTCGCTCGTCACCGGCGACGCGTTGCGGGCCCCGTCCACGCCCGAGCAGGCCGTCACCCACCTGCTGGCCGATGCCGGCGAGCGCTTCGACCCCGAGGTGGTCGCCGTGTTCGTGAAGTCGCTGCCGGCCGGCGGCCGCCCCGCGCCGCTGCC
>CAINDZ010000532.1 GCA_903847545.1 uncultured bacterium
CTGCGCGTCCAGGTCGGTCGCCGGCCAATCGGTGAAGTCGAGCTTGCGGCGCCCCTCCTTGACGTGGTCGGCGACGAACCACGAGACGGGGGCCACCCGGCTGTACCACGGCCAGTGCGTCAGGCGGGAGTGGCAGTCGTAGCAGGCGTCGTGCAGCAGGGTCGCCACCTCGGGCGGCGCCACCACCTCGTGGGCGACCGCCGGGTTCGAGCGGTCGACCGGCACCAGCTGGATGGCGACGGCCGCCGCGGCCAGGGCCACGGCGACCGTGCGCGAACGACCGTGCAGGCGCGGGCTCACTTGCTGATCGTCTGCTGGGTGAACTGCTGCTTCAGGCGCGTGGCCTGGCGGTCCTTCGGGTCGATCTTCAGGGCCGCGTCGACGGCCGCCATGGCGCCCGCACGATCACCCTTCAGGTCCAGGACCTGCGCCACGACGACCTGGGCCGAGGCGGCCGTCGGGTTCTGCTCGACGTTCAGCTTCGCGATCGCCAGCGAGGCGTCGAGGGTGGCCTTGTCGTCGGCGAGCGTCAGCGCCACCTTCTGCAGCGCGCGCGGCGAAAAGTCGTAGCTGCCGCTGCCGTAGTAGCGCTCGCGCAGCTCGCGGTACTTGCCGATCGCGGCGTCGGCGCCCTTCTCGCGCGTGACCTGCAGCAGCACCTTGTCCAGCGTGGCCGGGTTGGTCAGGCCGCGGTGGCAGGTGACGCAGCTGACGGCGGCATCGGGCTCGCCGGCGGCCTTGGGCAGCGCCGTGGCGTTGAGCCCGCCCATCATCGTGTACATGCGCCGCGCCACTTCCTTGTGGCCCACCTTGTCGCTGGCCCAGTCGATGCTGCGGAAGTCGCCGGGCGTCTTCATCTCGTGGCAGAAGTCGCAGCGCACGCCGAGGGACTGGCTCCACTCGTTCATGATCTCGTGCACCTCGCGGCCCCCGGTGCCCTTGGGCAGGACCTTGAGGTTCTTCGGCGCGTCCTCGTCGGCGAAGGCCGGCAGCGCGACAGCCGCCAGGGACAGGGCCAGGGCGGCGGCGCGGGCGGTCGTGCGTATCGTCATGGTCGGGGCTCCGTTCAGGTCAGGTGGAGGACCGCATTCAGTCGTTCATGATAAGGAAACGCGGGCCGGCGGCCACCCGCCCCCGGGGCGGGACGACGGCCGCGTCCCGGGTGGACACGCCGCCCGGCCTCTGCGATGCTGGCCGGGTCGGCGGTGGCCCGCGCATACCGCGCCGCGCCCGGCGAGTTCCCGGCATTCGGACCCACGCCCCCGAGGAGCGCCCGTGAACCGGCCCCAGGATGAAGCCCGCGACGCCGCCATCCGCGTCCTGATGATGCCCCGCGACACGAACCACCACGGGACCATCTTCGGCGGGGTCATCCTCAGTTATATCGACCAGGCCGGGGCGGTGGCCGCCCTGCGCGCGGGCTGCACCCGGCTGGTGACCGTGGCCATGGACCGCATCGTGTTCAAGGCGCCGGTGCACGTCGGCGACCTGGTGTCGTTCTATGCCGAGGTGATCGGGCGGGGCCGCACCTCGCTGCGCGTCTGCGTGACGGTCGAGGCCGAGCGGCGCGACAGCGGCGAGCGGGTGCCCGTGACCGAGGCCGAGGTGACCTACGTCCAGATCGACCCCCAGGGGCGCCCCACCCCCCTGCCGGCGGCGCCCTGACGGGCCGTTTTTCCTTCCTGAACCGCCATTCACCTTCCCGGCGGGCCGCCTGGCCGCCGAAGGCCTGATATTGAGTCGGATTTTCGATGCAAGTGCCTGCCGCTAAATCGTTTAAAATCCCCCACAAGATTCATATGTCAATTAATTAACATTTCCTTTGACTTTCCGAAAGTGGATATCCAAGATGAAAGGTGTGAGCGGCCGGACCGCTTTCAACCCCCGTGTTCCGGCGAGTCTCCAGGAGGATTTTCATGGTCACGAGACGGGAGTTCCTGAAGTACACCGGCGCGGCAGCCGGGACCGCGGCCCTGGTCGCGTCCGGAGCCGAGGCCTCGACCGGCAAGACGCACCTGGATCCCGAGCGGATCGGCGTGCTGGCCGACCTGACGCTGTGCATCGGGTGCCGGCGCTGCGAATGGGGCTGCGCCGAGCAGAACAAGCTGCCCCACGGCACGTTGCAGTCGTACGACGACCAGGCCGTGCTGAAGGAGATGCGGCGGCCGGACGAGACGCGGTTCACGGTCATCAACCGCTACCCCGCCCCCGCGTGGCGCGAGCAGCCGCTGGACGTCAAGGTCCAGTGCCTGCACTGCGAGAAGCCGGCCTGCGTGTCGGCCTGCATCGTGGGCGCGCTCGAGAAGAACCCCAAGGGCCCCGTCACCTACGACGCCTGGAAGTGCATCGGCTGCCGGTACTGCATGGTGGCCTGCCCGTTCCAGATCCCGGCCTACGAGTACGACAATGCGCTGACGCCCAAGGTCATGAAGTGCACGCTGTGCTCCGAGCGCACGCTGAAGGAGGGCAAGCTCCCGGCCTGCGTCGAGATCTGCCCCCGCGAGGCGCTGGTCTACGGCAAGCGTGAGCAGCTGCTGGAACTGGCCCACGAGCGCATCGCGCAGCACCCGGACCGCTACCATCCCGAGGTGATGGGCGAGCACACCGTGGGCGGCACCTCGTGGCTGCTGCTGGGCGACCGCCCGGCCACCGAGTACGGCATCCCCGAGCTGCCCGACCAGAGCCCGGCCATCCTGACCGAGACGATCCAGCACGGCGTCTTCCGCGGCTTCACCGGCCCGCTGATGATCTTCAGCCTGCTGAGCGTGCTCATGAAATCATCGACCGACAAGCGCAAGCCCGGCCAGGGCGACAGCCATGGCGACAACCGGGACGGGGAGGATCACCATGGCTAACCCCCAGAGCGTCCACGCGGACGTCGTGATGCAGCGTGTCGACGGGGCGGCCAAGCCCGCGGCGAAGCACGCCGCCGCCCATCATGAGCGCCCGGCCCCGCTGTTCGGGCGCGCCGCGGTGCCCTTCTTCACCCCGGGTGTGATCGTGATCGCGGCCCTGGCGGGCGCGGGCCTGCTGGTGCTGGCGGCGCGGCTGTTCTTCGGTCTGGGCGCCGTCACCAACCTGGACAACCAGTACCCGTGGGGCATCTGGATCGGCATCGACGTCGCCACCGGCGTCGCGCTGGCCGCCGGCGGCTTCACGACGGCGTTCGTCGCCCACATCCTGAACAACGAGCGGTACCACGTGCTGGTGCGCCCGGCGCTGCTGACGGCGATGCTGGGCTACACCTTCGTGGCGCTGGGCGTCTGCGTCGACCTGGGCCGCTACTACAACATCTGGCACGTGCTGATGCCGCAGATGTGGCAGGGCAACTCGGCGCTGTTCGAGGTCGGCATGTGCGTGTGCTGCTACCTGACGGTGCTGTACCTGGAGTTCATGCCCATCGTCTGCGAGCGGTTCCGCGGCAACGTCAACCTGCCGGGCCTGCTGGCCGGCCTGAACAAGCCGTTGGAGACGCTGCTGCGCCTGCTGGACAACACGCTGGGCGCGACGATGAACTTCTTCATCATCATGGGCGTGGTGCTCTCCTGCGCGCACCAGTCGTCGCTGGGCACGCTGATGGTGATCGCCCCGAGCAAGCTGCACCCGCTGTGGCACACGGCGATCCTGCCGCTGCAGTTCCTGCTGTCGGCGTTCGCGGTGGGCCTGTCGATGGTGGTGTTCGAGTCGCTGCTGGCGTCGCGCTCGCTGAAGCGCGAGCCGGAGATGTCGGTGCTGAGCCCGTTGGCGCGGCTGATCCCGTTCCTGCTGACGATCTACTTCGGCGCCAAGGTGGTCGACATGGCCAACCGCGGCACCTTCGAGTACCTGCAGACGTTCTCGCTGCGCTCGGTCAGCTGGTGCGTCGAGGTCATCGTCGGCATCCTGGTCCCGATCGGGATCCTGCTGAGCCACCGGCTGCGCCGCAAGGCGGGCTGGCTGTTCAGCGCCGCCGCGATGGTCGTGTTCGGCGTGGCCCTGAACCGCTTCAACGTGTTCATCATCGGCTACACGCCCCCCTACGGCACCAAGCCGTACATCCCGGCCTGGACCGAAGTGCTGCTGACGGTGGGCTTCATCGCGCTGCTGGTCCTGATCTACCGGCTGTTCATCTTCCTGTTCCCCATCCTGCCGGACGAGGAAGGAGCCAAGCATGCGTAGCCTGAAGGGAACGCTGGCCGTCCTGCTCTGCCTGGCCGCGGCCGGCCTGCTGGCCGCGACCGCGACGGCGCAGGTCATGGACCCCGCGCACCGGAACCCGACGCCCGCCAAGACGCCGACCACGGCCAGCAACTGCACGGACTGCCACAGTTGCGAGACGCCGACGCATGAGAACCCCTGCCTGCAGTCGTGCCGACGACACGGGGCGCAGTTCCTGGGCAAGCACGAGACGGACGAGGGGCCGGAAGTGGTCGTCATCGACCAGCTGGCCAACCTGTACGGGCCGGTCGTGTTCGCACACAAGCTGCACGCGGGCATGTCGGCGATGACCGGCGGCTGCACGAACTGCCACCACTCGTCGCCGGCCACGGGCAAGGTGCCGCCGTGCCGCGACTGCCACCAGCCGACGCGGGCCAACACCGACCTGCGGCAGCCGGCGCTGAAGGGCGCCTACCACCGGCAGTGCATCAACTGCCACCTGGACTGGAGCCACGAGAACGCGTGCGGCTTCTGCCACGAGCAGGCCGACGGCAAGAAGGTCGCCGATGCGGGCCAGACGCCGAAGAAGCCGGGCTCGCACGACCCGACCGACATCGTGGGCGCTCGGCACCCGCTGATCAAGGCGACGCCGACGTACACGTACCAGACGAAGGAGCCGTCGGGCCCCGTGGTCACGTTCCACCACGAGGATCACGTCTCGAAGTTCGGCCTGCAGTGCGTGAGCTGCCACCGCGGCGACAGCTGCCGCAGCTGCCACGACGCGTCGGGCACCCCGAAGGAAAAGCGGCGCCTGGACCACGTGACCACGTGCGGCGCCTGCCATGCCGAGCGCGACTGCAGCTTCTGCCACTCGAAGGGCGCCAAGCCGCAGTTCGACCACAAGGCGAGCACGGGCTGGGCGCTGGAGCCGTTCCACCGCAAGGTGGCATGCACTACGTGCCACGGGCAGCCGGAGACCTTCCACAAGCCCGACAAGGCGTGCACGTCGTGCCACATCCACTGGGCCGTGGGCTCGTTCGACCATGCCGTCACGGGCGTGAAGCTGAGCGAGAACCACCGCGAACTGGACTGCGACAGCTGCCACCTCGAGAAGAACTTCGCGGCGAAGCCCGACTGCTCGGGCTGCCACGACACGCCGATGTACCCGGAGAAGCTGCCGGGGACGAAGGCGCCGCGCCGCTAGGATACGGGTGGGGTGGAGGTGGAAGCGGGCCCGGTCGCAAGACCGGGCCCGCCGTGTTTCTGCCCCTGTGTCCTGTGGGGCGGGGCGCGCTAGCTGCCGTACTTGACGCTGCAACCGTAGGGCTTGGTCGAGGGCTCGGGCACCGGCCGGCCCTCGAGCACGGCGCGCAGGGCGGAGATCACGTAGTTGCGCTGGCCGCACTGCGTGGGCGACGGGTCGTCGTCGATGGCGCCGGTGTAGGCCACCTTGCCGTCCTTGCCGATGATGAACATGTGCGGCGTCGTCTTGGCGCCGTAGGCGCGGCCCACCTTGCCGGACTCGTCCATCAGGATGGGGAACGTCATCTCGTATTCCTTGTGCGCGGCCTGGTTGCGCTCGAGGCCGGCGCCCTGCTTGCCCGCGGCACTGGAGTTGATGGCCAGCCAGACGACGCCCTTGTGCCCCATGAAGATGAAGGTCTCGTTCATCGTCTTGTTCAGCTTGTGGTGCTTGATGATGAACGGGCAGTCGGGGTTGAACCACTCCAGGACGACGACCTTGCCGTCGGCCAGGTACTTCGCCAGCGAGTGCTGCACGCCCGCGGTGTCGGTCAACGTGAAGTCGGGGGCCTTGTCGCCGGGGCTGAGCGTGGTCACGGTCGCGGCGGGCGCGGCCGGGGCGGCAGCCGGCGCGTCGGCGGCCAGCGCGGGCACGGCCAGCAGCAGGGCGAAGGCCAGGGTGAGCAGGCGGTGGGCGGTCATGGTCATCCTCCGGTGGAATGCGTGTCCGGTGTGTTGCGGGGAACGTCGATGATGAAGGCACGCGGCGCGGCGGTGCCGACCTGCACCAGGAGCAGGCCGCGCACGCGGGCGCTGGCGCGGGCGTCGGAAGCCAGGTGCAGGACCA
>CAINDZ010000533.1 GCA_903847545.1 uncultured bacterium
GGGCATCCGCCGCACGCTATTGCAGTGGCACGGGCAGGATCCGGTCAGCGATGGCGAGCGGCGCCGGAACGACGTGGTGTACCGCTACCAGGGGAACCGGAATCCGTTTGTGGATCATCCGGAGTGGGTGGACAGGGTTTTTGGCGCGGGGTGGCGCAGCCACTGAAGCGGGTCCCGCCACTTGCGCCGGCGCAAGTCGGTTGAGCGCCGCGCCGCCACCGGTTATGCTGCGCCAAACCCGGCGGAAGGAACCCTCGACATGCCCGCGACCCGAATCGCCCTGGCCCTGGCGGCCGCCATCGCCCTCACCCTGCTGGCGAAGCCCGCGCACGCCGAGCCCGTCGGCCAGTCGCTGCCCGCCCCGGTCCCCGGCACCAGCGCCGTCGTCTTCCACGCCTCGGCCGCCGCGCGCGACGAGGCGCCGCCCTCGCTGTGCCTGAAGGAACCGCTGCGCCCCGAGGGCCCGCCGCCCGCCGGTTGGACGTGCACGCCCACTTTCTCGCGCCCCCAGGGCCGCGCCGCCGCCTGGCTGCCCATCGAGGACGGCACCGACCTCTACGGCACCGGCGAGGTGGCCGGTGACCTGCGCCGCAACCGCACGCGCACCGTCGCCTGGAACACCGATGCGTACGGGTGGCAGCGCGCCGAGCTCAGCCTCTACCAGTCGCACCCGTGGGTGCTGGCCGTCAGGCGCGACGGTACCGCGTACGGCGTCATCGCCGACACGCCCGAGCGCTGCCTCATCGACCTGAACCAGGGCATCCGCTTCGAGGCCGCCGGCCCCGAGTTTCCCGTCATCGTCATCGAAGGCCCCACGCCGCAGCACGTCGTGCGCGCACTGGCCGCGCTGACCGGCACCATGAGCCTGCCGCCGCGCTGGGCGTTGGGCTACCACCAGTGCCGCTACTCGTACACGCCCGACTCGCGCGTGCTCGAGATCGCCGACGGCTTCCGCAAGCGCCACATCCCGTGCGAAGTGCTCTGGCTGGACATCGACTACATGGACGGCTACCGCAGCTTCACCGTCGACCCCAACGCGTTCCCCGACCTGCGCGCGCTGAACGGCCAGCTGGAGGCGCAGGGCTTTCGTACCGTGACGATCATCGACCCGGGCATCAAGCGCGAGGACGGCTACCACGCCTACGACACCGGCGACGCGCTCGACGCCTGGGTGCAGAACAGCGCCGGCGCGCCCTACCAGGGCTCGGTGTGGCCGGGCAACTGCGTGTTCCCCGACTTCACGATGGAGCGCGTGCGCGCCTGGTGGGGTGGCCTCTACGGCCAGTTCCTCAGCCTGGGCGTCGACGGCATCTGGAACGACATGAACGAGCCCGCCGTCTTCAACGTCGACGGCCACACGATGCCGACGAGCAACATCCACCGCGCCGACCCCGAACTGGGCGGCACCGGCACGCAGGCCCGCTTCCACAACGTCTACGGCATGCTGATGGCCCGTGCGACGTACGAGGGCTGCGCCGCCGCGCGCCCCGACACGCGCCCCTTCGTGCTGACGCGCGCCGGCCACCTCGGCAGCCAGCGCTGGGCCGCCACCTGGACCGGCGACAACACCGCCAGCTGGGACCACCTCGACATGTCGGTGAGCATGGTGCTCAACCTGGGCCTGTCGGGCCAGCCGCTGAGCGGCCCGGACATCGGCGGTTTCTGCGGCGCCGGCGACGGACCTCTGTTCGCCCGCTGGATGGGCGTCGGCGCGTTGCTGCCGTTTGCGCGCGGCCACACCGGCAAGGGCAACATTGACAAGGAGCCATGGTCTTTCGGCCGCGAAGTGGAGAACACTTGCCGCCTCGCGCTGCAGCGCCGCTCGCGCCTGCTGCCGTACCTCTACACGCTGGCGCGCGAGGCATCGGTCACGGGCCTGCCCATCGCGCGGCCGGTGTTCTTCGCCGAC
>CAINDZ010000534.1 GCA_903847545.1 uncultured bacterium
CAGGCGCGCAGCGCCGAGGACTGTCCCCGCAACGTCTGTTTCAGCACCGGGTGATTATTCAGCCCAGCGTCTTGTTCCAGGAGGCAACCTCCGCCGCCATCTGCGCCAGCAACGGCCCCGTATCCCCCTCGATCGTCACCTTGTTCATCTTGTCCCCGCCCGCGATCGCATTGACCACGGCCTGGTCGGCCTCGCCGCAAACCTTGCCGAACACCGTGTGCTTGCCGTCCAGCCAGCCGGTCTCGACGTGGGTGATGAAGAACTGGCTGCCGTTGGTGCCGGGGCCGGCGTTGGCCATCGACAACACGCCCGGGCCGTCGTGGCGCAGCTTCGGCGTGCACTCGTCGGCGAAGTTGTAGCCGGGGCCGCCGGTGCCGGTGCCGCGCGGGCAGCCGCCCTGGATCATGAAGTCGTTGATGACGCGGTGGAACTTCAGGCCGTCGTAGTAGCCGCGCTGCGCGAGGTTCACGAAGTTGGCCACGGTCAGCGGGGTCAGGTCGTCGTGCAGCATCAGGTTGATGACGCCCTTGTCGGTCTCGATGACGGCTTTCAGGTTGGCCACGGCGGGCTCCTTCTCGGTGGAGTGGCGGGCGCCCCGCGCCCGGTGAAAAAAGCAAGGGGCCTCGGGGGCCATGTCAGTGCCCCGGGAAGATAATCGATCGGCGGCGCGGCGCCGCCCCGAATCTGCGCGCTAGCGGCCGAAAGTGACGGTCCAGGCCCCGCCTGCGGCGCTCACCGCGCCCGTGACCTCGCTGCCGTCGGCCCGGCGCCAGGCGAAGCGCCAGCGCGGGTCCGGGGCCGCGGCCAGCGCCAACGCCGGCGCCTTCCCCGCCCCCGGCACCGTGATGGTGCAGGGCACGTCGCCGATGCGCGTGGCGACCGACAGCGACGGCCACGCCGCCGGCAGCGAGGGCTGCAGCATGACCACCGGCTCGGGCGCCGTCAGGTCGACGTGCAGACCGGCGTAGTCCTGCGCCACGTTGCGCAGCAGCTCGGCCAGCGACCAGGCCTGGCTGGTGGCGCCGCCGAACTCGTCGTTGCTGGCGGCGGGCGCGCCGTCGCGGATCTCCTGCAGCGTGCCGACGGCGCCCTCGTCCAGGATCTCGTCCATCAGCATGCGCGTCTGGCCGAAGCCGTCGCGCGGGCTGTTCAGCGCCGAGACGTACGCACCCGACAGCCACAGCCACACGTCGCCGTTGTGATAGGCCTCGTCGTAGTGGTACTTCGCCAGGTCGACGTGCTTCGGGTGGAAGTTCGGGTCCTTCTCCGTCAGCGACAGCACGCCGTGCGGCCGCACCAGTTCGCGGGCGGCCTCGTCGGTGATCTTCGCGCGCTGATCGGCCGTGAACAGCGTCGGCGAGGCCATGACCGCCAGCAGCGCGTTGGGGCGCACCTGCGCGTCGGGCGTGCCGTCGGCGTTCAGGTGGTCGACCAGGCGGCCATCGACCCAGAACCGGCGGTTGAAGTTCGCGGCCAGCCTGTCGGCCCTGGCGCGGAAGTCGGCGGCCAGCTGCGCGCCGGTGTGCTCGGCCTCGCCGTCGTCGTAGCCGGCCCAGCCGAAGCGCTCGGCCATCATCGCCGCGGCCAGCAGTCCGCGGTGCCACAGCGCCTGCACCTCGACCGCGCGCGTGGCCCGCGGCGAGTACGGGTGCTGCTCGCCGCCGCCGTCCATCCACGTCTCGCCATCGCCGTGCACCAGGAAGCCCTCGGCATCCACGGCGTGCTTCCCGGCGCCGCCGACGGCGCGGTACACGACCGGCGCCAGCTCGCGCGCGAAGGCGTCGTCTCCAGACTGGCGCCACAGCTCGTCCAGTGCGCGCACGAACCACCACGTGCCGTCGATGCTGGCGTACTGCACCTGGTCCACGGTGACGAAGTTGGGCACGCGGCCCTCGCGCTTGCTGGCCGGGTCCTTCTCCTGGTATTCCGCGAAGCCGCGCAGCAGGGTGCGCGCCGTGTCGAAGTCGCCGCTGGTCACGCACGCGCCCGGCAGGCTGATGAACGTGTCGCGTCCCCAGTACGTGGTGAACCAGTAGAAGCCCGCGTAGATGCCCGGGCCGCGCTGGTTCATCACCAGGTTGTCCAGCGAGATGCGGGCCCAGGCCAGGGCCTTGTCGTCGCGCTCGACGCCGGTGGCCACGCGCGACGCCGCCACCAGCTGCTCCAGGCGCGCCCGCCGCGCCGCGCACAGGTCGAACGACTCGCTGCGCAGCCGCAGCGCGCGCGCCTGCGCCGCATCGG
>CAINDZ010000535.1 GCA_903847545.1 uncultured bacterium
GCCTTGACGCCGGTGATGCCGGCGACCTCGCTGATCGAGTAGTAGAGCTTCTTCGGGTAGTCCATCGTCGCGGTCATTCTCCGGTCTCCCCCTGCCCGGGATCGGGCGCGGCGCCGGCCCAAGGACTAGTCGGCCTCGGGCCGCAGTTCGCGCTCCATCAGCTCCCGCATCGCCTGTCTGGGCGGCTTTCCGGAAAATAGCACATCGTGAACCTGTTTGGTAATCGGAAGTTCGACATTGTGCTTCTGACCCAGCTTCAAGGCGGCCTTGGCCATCTCGACGCCCTCGACGACCTGCACCCAGCCCGCCAGCAGCTCCTCGGGGCTGTGCTCGCCGGCGGTGACGGCCTGGCCGAAATTGCGGTTACGGCTGTGGTGGCTGATGCAGGTGGTGATCATGTCGCCGATGCCCGCCAGGCCCGAAAACGTGTCCGGGCGGCCGCCGAGGGCCTTGCCCAGGCGCGCCAGCTCGACCATGCCGCGGGTCATCAGGGTGCCGCGCGTGTTGTCGCCGGCGCCCAGGCCGTCGGCCATGCCGACCGCCAGCGCGATGATGTTCTTGAAGGCCGAGGCGAACTCGACGCCCGCCATGTCGGGGTTGGTGTAGACCCTGAAGAAGGGGCCGGAGATCCAGGCCTGCCAATGCTCCCAGTCGCCGCCCTCCTGGCCCGACAGCACGACGGCCGTGGGCAGCTCCAGGGCGACTTCTTCCGCGTGGCTGGGTCCCAGCAGCACGGCGATGGGGTGCGGCGAGGGCGGCTGCAGGGCGGACAGTTCCTCGGTGATGACCTCGCTCAGGCGTTCGAGCGTGTCGACCTCGAAGCCCTTCGCCAGGTTCACGATGGGCACGTTCGGCGGCAGCGCGCCCGAGGCCACGACCTGCTTCATCACCGCACGCACGGCCTGGCTGGGGACGACGACAAACACGATGTCCGCGCGCACGAGCGCGTCCTTCAGGTCAAGCGTCGCGCGAAGGTTCGGCGGCAACACGATGTTGCCCAGGTAGTCCGGGTTGGTCCCGGTCTGGTTGATGCTGCGGACCTGCTTCTCGTCGATGCCCCACAGCACGACCCTCTCCCACTTGTGGCAAAGGTGGCGGCCGAAGGCGCTGGCCCAGCTGCCGGTGCCCAGGATGGCGGCCTTGCGCGGCATGTTCTCCATGGGTCCTCCAACAAGCGCGCGGCCCGGTCAGGCGGCCGGCTTGTCTTCCTTGTGGTGCCGGAGCTTGGCCTCGGTGCCGGCGCGCAGGCGGGCCAGGTTGGCCCGGTGGCGCCAGATGACCCCGGCGCAGACGCAGAACGTGAAGATGATGATCGTCTTCGAGGTGTCGGCGTGCCGCCACTCGAAGAAGAGCACCAGGAACGGCAGCACGACCGCC
Organism: uncultured bacterium; assembly: GCA_903847545.1. GTDB lineage: Bacteria > Krumholzibacteriota > Krumholzibacteriia > LZORAL124-64-63 > LZORAL124-64-63 > CAINDZ01. The sequence continues at coordinate 1,378 of CAINDZ010000535.1, forward strand.
GCGGCGATGCTGGCCAGCGAGACGATGTGCGAGATGGCGACGACGACCGCGAAGACGACCAGCGTCACCAGCACGGCCCACGGTTCGAGCACCAGGAAGGCGCCGCCGGTCGTGGCCACGCCCTTGCCCCCGTGGAAGCCGACGAACGGGCTGAAGGTGTGCCCGAGGGCCGCCGCGGCGCCGGCGAAGATGCGGAACAGGTCCGGCGTGATGTGGAACGGCGTGGCCTGGCCCGCCTGCCAGCCGTCCACCAGCAGCGTCATCAGCCAGACCGCGACCGAGCCCTTGGCCATGTCCAGCAGCAGGCAGGCCACGCCCCAGCGCGGCCCCAGCGTGCGGAAGACGTTCGTCGCGCCGAGGTTGCCGCTGCCGTGCTTGCGCAGGTCGATGCCCTTGACC
>CAINDZ010000536.1 GCA_903847545.1 uncultured bacterium
GGTCAAGAGCGACGGGAACAACCTGGCCACCGGCGTCTACTCGCCCGACAACCGCTGGATCGCCTACAACACGCAGACCGCGGCCGGCTGGGACGTCTTCGTCATGCCGGCGACCGGCGGCGCGCGCAAGTGGCAGGTCACCGCCGACGGCGCCGTCTACCCGAAGTGGAGCCCCGACGGCAAGGAACTGTGGGTCAGCCGCTTCAGCGGCGAACTGCGCGTGTATGAAGTGGACGGCAGCGGGGACACGTTCCGCGTCGGCAACTTCCGGCGCTCGCTGACGGTGACCCCGCCCGACGGCACCGGCAGCTACTACGACCTGCACCCGGACGGGAAGCGCATCGTCCAGACGGGGGCCGACCCGCAGTTCCGGTCGGAGGTGTCGTACCTGCACCTCGTCACGGACTGGAAGCGGGGGCTGGTGCAGTAACGCGCGGCGCTCAGGCGGCCGCCCACCCCAGCCGCCGGAACAGCGCGAACAGCAGGCTGATCGCGATGGCGACCACCGTGCCCAGCCCCATGCCCTTCAGCTCGACGGCGCCCAGCTTCACCGCGACGCCGCTGACGCCGCTGGCCAGCACCACCGAGGTCAGGATCAGGTTGGCCGGCCGCGTGTAGTCCACCTTGCGCTCGACCAGCATGCGCAGGCCAGTCACGGCGATGACGCCGAACAGCAGCAGGCAGACGCCGCCCATCACCGGCACGGGGATGGCGCGCACGAACGCGGCCACCTTCCCGCAGAACGAGATGGCGATGGCGATGACCGCCGCGCCGCCGATGACCCACACGCTGAAGACGCGCGTGATCGCCATCACCCCGATGTTCTCGCCGTAGGTCGTGTTGGGCGTGGCGCCGACCAGCCCCGACAGCACGTTCGAGATGCCGTCGCCCAGCAGCGAGCGGTGCAGGCCGGGGGAACGCATCAGGTCCTTCTCGACGATGTGGCCGGTGACGACCAGGTGGCCTACGTGCTCGGCCAGGACGACCAGGCCCGCCGGCAGGATCATCATCACGGCGGCCGGGCTCCACGCCGGCGCCTGGAAGCGGGGCAGCTGCAGCCAGGGCGCGGCCGCCACCGTCGCGAAGTCGACCAGGCCCAGCACGGCGGCCAGCGCGAAGCCGGTGATGACGCCGATCAGCACGGGGATGGCCGCCAGGAACCCTCGCAGCAGCACCGAGCCGAGGATGGTGACCGTCAGCGTGAACAGCGACACGATGACGGCCGCATGGTGCGTGGGCGCCGTGGCGTCGCCGGTCAGGCCGGCCATGCCGGCGGCCGTCGGCAGCAACTCGAGGCCGATGACCGCGACGATGGCGCCCATGGCCGCGGGCGGGAAGACGACGTCGATCCAGTCGGTGCCGGCGAAGCGCACCACCTGCGAGACCACGATGAAGAAGAGGCCGAAGGCGATGAACCCGCTTTGCGCCGCGGCGTAGCCGCCCAGCGCGGGGGCGGCCATGACGGCGACCACCGGCGAGATGAACGCGAAGCTGGACCCCAGGTAGGCCGGGATGCGCCCGCGGCACACGACCAGGTAGACCAGCGTGCCGACGCCGTTCATCAGCAGCGACACC
>CAINDZ010000537.1 GCA_903847545.1 uncultured bacterium
CGGGCCGCCCGTGCCGCCAGGGCCGATGAGGCTGCCGAGCAGCCGCGGCAGGGCGTCGTAGTTGTCCACCCCGACGACCAGGTCGACCGCGCGCGGGCCCTTGCGCAGGTCGTCGCCCAGGCGCTCGGCCATGCAGCCGCAGATGCCGATGACGGCCGGCCCCAGGTCGGCGTCCAGGCGGCGGCGGCGGATCTCGCCGACACGGCTGATCACCTTGTGCTCGGCATGCTCGCGCACGCTGCAGGTGTTCAACAGGACGGCGTCGGCGACCAGCTCGTTCCCGACGACGCGGTAGCCGGCGCCCTCGAGCACGCCGCCGATGGCCTGGCTGTCGTAGACGTTCATCTGGCAGCCGTAGGTCTCGATGTAGACGGCCGGACCGCCCGCCGGCGCGGGCCTGGTCAGGTCGGGCAGGGAGTTCTGGAAGGTCGACATCCTATCCTTGAACGGCGGTGGCGAAGAGCCTGCCGTCGGTTTCATGGTCGCAGCGCACGGTGACCAGCGAGCCCGGCCCGAGGCCGTCGCCGCCGGTCGCCGGGATCATCACCGTCTCGTAGTTGTCCGTGGTCGCCTGGTGAAAGCCGGCCAGGTCGGTGCCGTGCTCGACAACCGCCTCGCGCAGCGTGCCCAGCAGGCCGGCGCGGAAGGCGGCGCGCCGGCGGCCCGAGGCCTCGCGCAGCGCGGCGGCGCGTTCGACGATGACGGCGGGCGGCACGGCGTCCGGCAGGCCCGCGGCCACGGTGCCGGGGCGCGCCGAGTAGCGGAACACGTGCACGTAGCTGAGCGCGTGATCCTCGACCAGGCGCAGCGTGTCGGCGAACTCGGCGTCCGTCTCGCCGGGGAAGCCGACGATGAAGTCGGCGCCGATGCCGAAGTGGCTGCCCAGGGCGGCCACGGCGTCGACGGCCTGCCGCGCGCCGGCGGCGCCGTACGGCCGCCGCATGCGGCGCAGCACGCCGTCGGCGCCGCTCTGCAGCGACAGGTGCAGGTGCGGGCGCAGGCGCGGCTCGCGCGCATACAGGTCCAGCAGCGGGCCGCGCACCTCATTGGGATGGATGCTGCTCAGCCGCAGCCGCAGGTCCGGCAGCGCGTCCAGGACGCGGCGCAGCAGGTCGGGCAGGCGGTCGTTGCCCGCCGCCGCCGTCACCGGCAGTTCGCGACCCCAGCCGCCGAGGTGCACGCCCGCGAGCACCGCCTCGCGGTAGCCGGCCGCGCGCAGCTGCGCCAGCTGGGCGATGATGTCGTCCGGCGCGCGCGATCGCCCGGGCCCGCGCGCCTGCCAGATGGCGCAGTAGGTGCAGCGCAGGTCGCACCCGTCCTGGATCTTGACGAAGGCGCGGCTGCGGCCCGGCATGGCGTCGACCACGGGCGCGGCGAACGGCTCGCCGGCGGCGAACGCGCGGCTGTGCACGCGCGGCCCCTCGCCCGCCAGCACGCCGGGCAGCCAGGCGGCGACGTCCTCCTTGAGCGTGTTGCCCACCACGCCGTCCACCTCGGGGATGGCGGCCAGGGCGTCGGGACCCACCTGCGCGTAGCAGCCGGCCACGACGACCTTGGCGGCGGGGTGGCGCTGCTTCGCCTGCCGCGCCAGGCGCCGGCACTCGTGCTCGGCCTTGGCCGTCACCGTGCAGCTGTTGAGCACGTAGATGTCGGCAGTGTCGTGCCAGCCGACCACCTGCAGCGGGACGGCCGCCGACAGCCGCAGGCGGATGCTCTCGGTGTCGTACTGGTTGAGGCGGCAGCCGAGGGTGTGGAAGGCAACGCGCAGCAGGCCGGGCACGGGCGCGCACGACGCGGCGGCCTCCGCGGTCGCGGCGGCGCCGGGCGTCATCGTGCGCAGTTCCTGCAGCGGTGCCTGCATGCCGTCCTTGCCGCAGCCGCGCCGGCCCGCACGCCGGCGTCGCTGCCCCTGGAAACCAAGGAGGGGCGGGGCCTGGACCCCGCCCCTCCGGCGGGCGACCGGGAATTCCGGCCGCATCGA
>CAINDZ010000538.1 GCA_903847545.1 uncultured bacterium
CGACCCCATGGGGCGCCATAGTCCTTCGTTGCGGATTGCAGTGCTGGACCACCACCTGCTGGGCGATCTGAGCGACCCGGCCGTGATGGCGAAGTACGCGCGCGCCGACATCATCATCACGCAGCCCAACAATTTCTGGGGGCATCCGGGCCTGGAGGAGAACATGGCCCTCCTGCGTGCGGCCAACCCGCACGTCAAGATCCTCGGCTTCTTCCGCTCGAAGTGCGTGCGGCAGGAATGGGCCGATTGCGACCCTGCCCAGCAGTCCTACCTGCGCGCATTGTACGATGCGGCGCAGCCGTACTTCAGCTACACCACGACCGGCGACACCCTGCAGGATTGGCCCGGCGTCGCCCTGTTCGACTTCATGAATCCGAATGCCCGGCGCGCGATGCTGGACATCTTCGTGTCATACCAGCAGTCGTCGCCGGCGAAGCTCGACGGCGTTTACTGGGACTACTTCAACCCGGAGTTGTGGATCTCCGAGGATGTCCACACGATGTCGGGCGAGCCGGACATGGACGGCGATGGTGTCGGCCACTTCGAGGACGCGGGCGAGATGGCCGCCTTCCGCGCGGCGCAGGTGGAGTGGATCCGCGAGATGCGCGGGCGCCTGGGATCCGAGTTCATCCAGATCGCCAACGGCAGCCGGGCCCTGTCCGACTCGACCTTCGCCGGCCTGCTCGACGGCATGAACTACGAGATCTTCCCGAACGTCGGCTTCGCCAGTGCGACTCCCTACCGGGCGGCGCTGGATCCCGCGCGCCCGAACAACCTGTGGGCGGCCAACCGCTGGCTGCGCACGCAGAACGGCGGCCCGTGGCAGATCCTCGAGAACGTCTGGGTGCCCTCGATGATGGACCAGAACCAGGTCTGGCAGCCGCTGAACCTGGGGGACATGAACCGCGCGATCGCCCTGCTCACCGGTTCGACGGTCATCCACTACGACCTGACCGGCGCCCACCATGCGGGCATTCCCGAAGTCGAGGTGAACATCGGCGCGCCGGTGGGCGGCGTTACCGTCAACGGCGACGTGTACACGCGCGAATTCGAGCGCGGCACCGTGACGGTGACCATGGGGTCGGGCATGTACCCGCTGGGCTTCTCGTTCTCGATCACCCAGAAGAACGACTCGGGTGGCCAGGACCTGCTGCAGGCCGTGGCCCCGGGCTACATCTTCCCCTAGGCGCGCGGGTTGCCGCCGGCCCGGCGGCTTTGCTATCCTCTGTGGGAGGAATCGGCACCCCCGGCTACCGGATGGAGGCTTCGTGCGCAGTGCGCTCCCGCTGATCGTCATCACCGGCCTGTTGCTGGCGGCCGGTGTCGCCCAGGCGGCCGACCCGGTCGTGACCAACGTCCGGACGGCGCAGCGGACGGACGGCAGCGGCCTGGTCGATATCCTCTACGACCTGGCAGATGCCGACTCGCCCACGCTGGCCGTGGCGGTCCAGCTTTCTGCGGATGGCGGCGCGCACTGGAACTTCCCTGTCCTGCACATGACGGGCGACCTGGGATCGAGCGTTGCGCCCGGCGCCGATCGCCACATCGTCTGGGACGTCGATGCAATCCCGGAGCGCATCAATGCCGACCAGGTCATGGTGCGGCTGGCGGCCAGCGATCGCGGCATTCTGCACAAGCCGCACGCGCCGCGCAACGTAGCCATCACGGACTGGAGCGCGGTCAACTGGTCCGATCCGGCCACGTGGGAGCGATACGCAAGGGCCGAGATGTTCCTGGCGATGGCTGCCTCGATGTGGAACCAGCAGTACATGAACGATCCGGTCATCGACCGCATCAAGGCGGTCAATCCCGATGTCAAGGTGATCGGCTATATCTCGGCCAAGACGGCCCAGTTGTCGGGAGCACCCGCCGGCTCGAACACCTTCTGGCACGAATGGTACGTGCGCACGCGGCCGTACTGGGTTTACACGACAACCGGCGACACGGCGCAGGACTGGCCCGGCAATGTCATCCTGAACATCCTGGATCCCGCGTGCCGTACCGCGATGATCGAGACGGTCATCGACTTCCAGAGGACGTCGGCCAACCACTTTGACGGCATCCTGTGGGACTATTTCAACTACGGTTTGTGGGTGTACGACGGCCTGACCAACGTGAGCGGCCAGCCGGACATGGATGGTGACGGGATCGCCCACCTTCAGGATGCCGATGAACTGGTTGCCTACCGCAACGCCCAGGTCTCCCTGATCACGGCCCTGCGCGACTCGCTGGGCGAGGGCTTCATCCAGGTGTTCAACGGCCAGCGCGCGTACAGTGATCCGGCCTTTGCGGCGCTGGCCGACGGCCTGATGTACGAGATCTTCCCGACCCTGCTGTTCACGCAGCCGAACATGAAGACGGCGCTGGACCCGGCCTACCCGTTCAACATGTACGCCGCCCGCAGCTGGCTGCGCACGGCGAACGGCGGCCCATGGATCATCATGTCCAACCCATGGCGCACGCAGTACACCAACACGTCCGGGGGCACCAGCTACGTCCTGTCTGGCAACCAGTGGCGCGCGGTGGCCATGCTGATGGACGGCTACGCGTCGTGGAACTCGCACGACGGTTCCACCTTCAGCTACACCTACGGCTGGACCGACAACGACATCTGCGTGGGTGAGCCCCTCGGCCCGCCCGTCTACGACGGCAACTTCATCCGCCGCGACTTCCAGTTCGGCCGCATCGAACTCGAATGGAAGACGGGCCGCTATCCCGACCCGTTCAACTACCGGATCTGGTCGCTTGGGGAGCTCGTCGAGGAGTTGGCGGTGCCGTATCACTTTCCCTAGTCCGCTTGGGTGCGTGGCGTCACGGACACGAGGTCGGCGGGGCAGTCCTCACGCCTTCGGCGCTGCGGATAGCCCCGCCGACCTCGCGTCCGTGACGCCATGTCCCCAGGCGAACAAGGGATCGTGAAACGCCCCCGCCACGCGGCGAACAGGGGGAGTGGTGCGCCCCCGCCACCTTGCGCATACACCCGCTCTGGTTCCGGGGCGCGCGACGGGCCGTACTGTGGGTGCAG
>CAINDZ010000539.1 GCA_903847545.1 uncultured bacterium
CACCGGTGGCGCAGAAATTCTACGTGGTCTGGGAAGGGCGCGAGCGCGGCATCTTCACCGACTGGAACCAGTGCAAGGCGCAGATCGACAAGTTCGCCGGCGCCCGCTACAAGTCCTACCCGACGCGCGCCGAGGCCGAGGCGGCGTTCCGCGGCGGCAGCGCCGCGGCGATCGGCAAGGCCCCGTCGGCGCCCCGCAGGGCGTCGGCCAAGGGTCCGCACACGCACACCGCGGCCGAGGTGGCCGCGATCCCCGCGCAGGTGAAGATCTTCGCTGACGGCGGTTGCGAGCCCAACCCGGGCCAGGCGGCCTCGGGCCTGGCCGTCTACCGCGATGGCGGCATCGCCGAGCTCTGGTACGGCCTGTACAACCCGCGCGGCACCAACAACACCGCCGAGCTGCACGCGCTGCACCAGGCCCTGCTGGCGGCCGGGCGCGAGGCGGGGCAGGGGAACTCGGTCGCGATCTTCTGCGACTCCAGCTACGCCATCCAGTGCGTCACGAAGTGGGCGCCCGGCTGGGAGCGGCTGGGCTGGCGCAAGCGCGACGGCGAGGTCAAGAACCTCGACCTGATCCAGCCGGCGTACGCGCTGTACAAGCAGCTGAAGAAGTCCGTGCAGGTGCTGCACGTCAATGGCCACGCCGGCATCGAGGGCAACGAGCTGGCCGACCGCATGTCGATCCACGGCATCGACACGAAGGAGCCGGCCTTCGCCCGCTTCGAGACGCCGGCAGACCTGGCAGCGGTGCTGGCGATGCGCCGGGGCTGAGCCGCCCCGCCTACTTCGCCAGCATCGCCTTCATCACCTGCGACACGCCCGGCGCCTGCAGCCGGATGAAGTACACGCCGCTGGCCGCCGGGACGCCGCGCGCATCGCGGCCGTCCCACGGCGACACGTGGCGGCCCTCGCCGAGCACGCCGTCCTCCAGCGTCCGCACCAGCACGCCGCGCACGTCGTACACCGCCAGGCGCACCGCGCCCGCCTGCGCCAGGTCGAAGCTGACCTCGGTGCCCGGGTTGAACGGGTTGGGCTGCAGGCCGACCAGCGCCGTCGTCGCCGGCGGCAGCGACGGGTCCACGCCCGAGGCGCCGTCGCCCGGCAGTACCCAGCTGTCCGGCAGCCTCAGCGGCCGGCCCAGGTCGAAGATGTCGGGCACGAGCCGGCCCTTGCCGGCGCGGTCCTCGTAGCGCAGGCCCACCTGCGGCCGGCCCGGGCCGGAATGGTCCGTGGCCTCGAGCGCGCCGCCTGCGTAGAACAGCACCAGGTCGTCCAGGCCGTCGCCGGTCACGTCGGCGGTGCGCGACGACACCGGGCCCACCTGCGACAGGTGGTCGCCCACGAAGCAGCGCGCCGGGTCGATGCGCAGGACGCCCGGGATGGCGCCGCCGCCCGTCTCGCCCGTCGCCGACGGGATCACCAGGATGAACGGCGCGTTCCTGCCGCACAGCGCGGTCCCGTCGCCGCTGAAGCCGCTGGCGATGCGGGCCGTCCCGCAGTCGTCGTGCGGCACGCGGATCGCGAACGACGTGGTGTCGGCGCCGCCGCGATCGTCCCACGCCGCATAGGTGACGGTGTAGGTGCGGCCGTCGCCGCCGCCCGCGCGCTCGGCGCGCAGGTCGAACCGCGTGTCGGGCGTGCCCGTGTCCGCGCCCCGGATATCGCCCTCGGTGTGGCCGTCGCCATGGCCGTCGTCGGGCTCGTCGCTGGTGATCGACAGCAGCGCCCACGTCGGCGACGGATCGCAGGACGAGGAGACCGTCACCTGCGCCGTCACCGGCGACAGCCGGTGGTTGGGCGGCCACAGCACGTCGCGGCTGAATGTCACGCTGATGGTCGGCGGCAGGTTGTTCCAGCACTCGCAGGCGTCCTCGTCGTCGGGGAAGTTCGCCGGCGGGTCGTGCTGTTCCCAGTCGGTGAACAGGCGGCGGAACACCAACTCGCGCGACGGGCAGTCCACCCACAGGGGGATGCCCTCGCTGTGCCGCAGCGTCGGGTTGCCGTACGGCGTGCGCCGCCACTGGTGGTCGCCGTCCAGACTGCGGATCCAGCCCAGCATCACGTTGTCGCGCATCCCCGCGGGCACGGCGTCGTTCTCGCCGCC
>CAINDZ010000540.1 GCA_903847545.1 uncultured bacterium
CCGAGCACCACGTCTCCACGCTGGTCGGCGCCGGGGTCAAGTCGTTCGACTGGGTGGCGCGCGGCATCCACGACGTGGCGGCCATCCCGCAGCGCGAACTGTCGGGAACGCAGCGCGTGCAGGCGGGCGCCGTCCGGGCCGGCCGGATGATGGTCGACGCGCACGCCGTGCACAAGCTGCTCGACAACCTGGAGTACCCGCTCTGGCACCTCGACTTCGAGTCGGTGAACCCGGCGGTGCCGCTGTTCGACGGCACGCGTCCGTTCCAGCAGGTGCCCTTCCAGTTCTCGCTGCACGTGCAGGACGCACCCGGCGCCGCGCCGGAGCACATCGAATACCTCTCGACCGACGATCGCGACCCGCGACCGGGCCTGCTCGAGGCGCTGTCGGCCATCGGCCCGCACGGCACCGTGCTGGCGTTCAACGCCACCTTCGAGTCGCAGGTTCTGGCCAAGCTGGGCGCCACCTTCCCGGCCTGGAGGGAGATGACCGATGACCTGGGCGCGCGCCTGCGCGACCTGGCCGACCCGTTCCGGTCGTTCGCGGTGTATCACCCGGCCCAGAAGGGCAGCTACTCGCTGAAGGCCGTGCTGCCGGCGCTGACCGGCGCCGGCTACGAGGGCATGGCCATCGCCGACGGGCAGGCCGCCGGCCGCCAGTGGCTGCAGGCCGTGTACAGGCCGGAATTATCGCAGGCGGACAGGGACGTGATCCTGGCCAACCTGCGGGCCTACTGCGGGAAGGACACCGCGGCGATGGTCGAGATCCTCGCGGCATTGCAGGACATGATCTAGCGGACAGCCGCGACCACGAGGCGACGACTTGCGCCGGCGCAATTCCGCCCGCGCGGCCGGCCCGTTGACGGGTTACGGCGCCGCATGCCACAATCCCGCGCCCGACCTTCTGCGCCGAACGCCTGCCGAGGGGGAATTCCCATGAGCCGCCGCCTGCCCGTCGTCACCCGCCTGCTTTTCGTCGCGACCCTTGCGCTGTGCGGGCTGCCCGCCATCGCGCAGGAACCCGCCGCCGACCCGGTCCAGGCCGCCATCGACAAGCGCTTCGAGGCGCTCGACCACCGGCTCGACACGCTGGAGAAGTCCGTCGACGACCTGTTGTGGTACCAGAAGGTCGGGGACGTCGCCGACATCGACAAGGTCTTCATCACCGGGCCGCCGCGCGCGCAGGTCAAGAACCCGACGGCGATGGGCGCAAACAACCCGGTCAAGTTCTGGGCGTACACCTTCGTGCCGCGCAACCTCGACCGCTCGCGGAAGTACCCGCTGCTCGTGCTGCCGCACGGCGGCGTCCACGCGAACTTCACCACCTACCACGCGCACATCATCCGCGAGATGATGGCGCAGGGCTACGTCGTCGTGGCCCCCGAGTACCGGGGCAGCACGGGCTACGGCAAGGCCTTCTACGAGACGATCGACTACGGCGGGCTCGAGATCGACGACAACCACGCCGCGCGCGACTTCATGGTGGCCAACTGCGACTACATCGACGCCGCCCGCGTGGGCGTCATCGGCTGGAGCCACGGCGGCCTGATCGCGCTGATGGACATCTTCGCGCACCCGGGCGACTACGCGGCCGCGTTCGCCGGCGTGCCGGTCAGCGACCTGGTCGCGCGCATGGGCTACTACGACGAGGAGTACCGCAAGGAGTTCTCGGCGCCCTTCCACATCGGCAAGACCGTGAACGAGGACGTCGCCGAGTACCGCAAGCGGTCGCCGGTGAACCACGTGAAGGACCTGGCGACGCCGCTGCTCATCCACACGAACACGAACGACGACGACGTCAACGTGCTCGAGGTCGAGCACCTCATCGAGGCCCTGAAGGCAGAGGGGAAGAAGTTCGAGTAC
>CAINDZ010000541.1 GCA_903847545.1 uncultured bacterium
CCGGCTTCGTCATCGACCCGTCGCGGCCGCAAGCCGGCGCCACCACAGCCGTGCCGCCCGACGTCGCGATGTGCGACGACTGCCGCCGCGAGATCCGCGACCGCCGCGACCGCCGCTTCGGCTACGCGTTCACCAACTGCACGAACTGCGGCCCGCGCTGGACGCTGATCGAGCAACTGCCCTACGACCGCCCCCGCACCAGCATGAAGCACTTCCCGATGTGCGACGCCTGCCGCGCCGAGTACGACGACCCGGCCGACCGCCGCTTCCACGCGCAGCCGAACGCGTGCCCCGCGTGCGGCCCGCGCCTGTGGCTGCGCTGGGCCGACGGCGACCCCGACATCACCGACCAGCCGCTGGCAGCCGCCGCCGCCGCGCTGGCCGCGGGCTGGATCGTCGCCATCCGCGGCCTGGGCGGCTTCCACCTGGCCGTGCGCGCCGACGACGAGGTGGCCGTCGCGCGCCTGCGCGAGCGCAAGCACCGCGCCGCCAAGCCGCTGGCGTTGATGGTGGCCGACCTCGACGCCGCACGCGCACTGGCCGACGTCGCGCCGGCCGAGGAAGCGGCGCTGCTGTCGGCGGCGGCCCCCATCGTGCTGTTGCGCCGGCGCAAGGACGGCGCGCCGCTGGCCCCGTCGATCGCCCCCGGCCACCGGTGCGTGGGCGTCATGCTGGCGAGCACGCCGCTGCACCTGCTGCTGTTCGACCGCGTTCAGGAACTGGGCGTCGAGGCGCTGGTCATGACCAGCGGCAACGCGGCCGACGAGCCCGTCTGCATCGGCAACGACGAGGCCGTCGAACGCCTGGCGGGCATCGCCGACGCCTGGCTGCTGCACGACCGCGAGATCGTGCGGCGCGCCGACGACTCGGTCCTGCAGGTCGTGGCCGGCGCACACGTGCTGGTGCGCCGCAGCCGCGGGCTGGCGCCCGCGCCGATCCCGGTCGACGTGCCGGTGACGGGCCCCGTGCTCGCGGTGGGCGGCGACCTCAAGGGCGCGGTCTGCCTGCTGAAGGGCGGCTGGGCGTTCCTGAGCCCGCACATCGGCGACCTCGAGGACTCGCGCACGCGCGACTTCTTCCACGAGACGGTGGGCGGCCTGACCGCACTGCTGGACGGCGAACCCGTCGCCCTGGCCCACGACCGCCACCCCGGCTACGCCGGCGCCGGCTGGGCCCGCGACGAGGCCCGCCGCCGCGACATCACCGCCGTCGGCGTGCAGCACCACCACGCCCACCTGGTCGCGGTGCAGGCCGAGCACGGCCTGCGCGGCCCCTGCGTCGGCATCATCCTCGACGGCACCGGCTACGGCGACGACGGCGCCATCTGGGGCGGCGAACTGCTGCTGGGCGATGCGTCGGGATTCACGCGCGTCGGCTGCCTCGAGCCGTTCCCGCTGCCGGGCGGCGATGCGGCCATCCGCGCACCGTGGCGCACGGCGGTCAGCTGCCTGCGGGCGGCGGGCCTGGCCGAAGGCGGCGCCGATGCGCTCGCTCTACGCTGGCCGTTCCTGGCCGGCCGCCCCGTGGCGTCGTTGCTGGAGATGCTGGACCGCGACGTCTCGTGTCCGCCGACCACCAGCTGCGGTCGCCTTTTCGACGCGGTGGCGGCGCTGGCCGGCGTGCGCGGCGAGGTGCTGTACGAGGCGCAGGCGGCGCTCGAATTGATGGCGCTTGCCGATGCCGAGGCGGTGGCGGCCGCGCCCGTTTTGCCGGGCGTGCTCGAGGACTTGCGCCGGCGCAAGTGCGGCGTTGCGGACGCGCCGCGACTGCTGCCCGTTGTTGCGATCATCCGCGCCGTCGCCGCGCGCTTGCAGGCGGGCGACGATGCCGCCATGATCAGCGCCGCGTTCCACTGCACGCTTATCGACATGCTGGCCGAGGCCGCCGCCGAGGCCGCCACGCAGGCCGGCGGCGTGCCGATCGTGCTGGGCGGCGGCGTGTTCCTGAACGAGTTGCTGACCGCCGGCCTCGTCGCGCGGTTGCAGGCGGGCGGGCATACGGTATACCGTCCGCAGCGCGTTTCGCCGGGTGATGGCGGCCTTGCCCTGGGGCAGGCCGTGATTGCGGCGCATCGGCTGGCGGGTGGGCGCGCGGGTTAGACGAGGTTACTTGCGCCAGTCGGGGCGGTCACTTGCGCCGGCGCAAGTGCGCGCACGCACGGCTCGACTTGCGCCGGCGCAAGTGACCAAGTCCGGCATTTGCCGCCTCACGAAATCAGCGCCACCAACTTCTCCATGACGATGGCGTTGGCCCCGGCAGGGTCATAGCGCAGTCCAGGCGCCAGGAGTGGCGGGACGTCCATCAGGAACGCGGCGTCGAACATCTTTCGGGTCAGGTTCTGCTCGAATTGCCTGCGCGTGACCCTCAGCCCATCGCGCGCCATGTAGGACTGAAAACAACCCACGATGGATTTCGCATCCAGGTCCGGTCGTTGTTCCAGGGCATGGGCAAGGTCGAACAGGTCGCGTCCCTTGGCCCGCTGGTAGAGCGCGCGCAGCTTCGTGGCCAGGAGTTCCTCCGGGGCAAAGGTCAGCACATCGGCTTCCCCGGCATGCCAGGGCCCGGTGACGGCGTGGCGCAAGTGGTGCGACCCGAGCACCGCGCCGTGTTCGCGCGTGTTGATCTCGACCTTCAACCGCAGCGGCGTGGCGGGCAGCGTCTCGGATTCGAAGCGGTAGACGAACGTCACGCGTCCCTGGCTGCGCGCCCAGCGGGGCTCCCCCAGCCACGGCCCAAGGCAACTGCGCATCGAATGGAGGACCGGGCCGATGGGTCCCGGCTCCACCTGCACCAGGTCGATGTCCTCGGAGTAACGACCCGGCTTGGCGAACAGCAGCTTGTGCAACGCCGTGCCGCCTCGAAAGGCAAGACTGCGCCCGAGAAGTTCGTGGCCGTAGAGGTCGACGAGCGCCCTGCTGATGACGAGATCCTGTTCGACCTGGGCGTCCGTGGCCCAGGGCGCACGCGCCCGCCACGCCGTGATCGCTGCGCGTGGGATCAATCGTCCGCCTCGACGGACGCGTTCACGAGGATCCGCCAGCGCGGGTCCTTCACGGCGCGGTCGAGCGGGCGATTCGGCCGCAGGGCCAGGTAGCGCGGACGCCTTTCGGCGACCCACTCGGCGAGCGGCGCCCCCATGTCGCCGGCGCCCACCAGGTCCAGGAGGAAGCCCAAGCGTTGCGCGTTGGGCACGTTCTGCTCGAGACGCGCTGCGTCCAGCAGGCGGTCGGGGTCCATCGCCTCGGCGAGCTCCGAGAGCACCGAGGCGACGTGGTGGACGTGCCCCGCCGCATCCAGGTATCGCAACAGGTCCAGTGCGGTCGCCTCGGGAGTCGAGACGCGCATCGATCCGGTCTCGGTTCGCACGTCCGAGACCGGCACCGCCGACAACGCCGCCTTGCGGAAGAACCGGATGCGCCCCCGGCCGGCGACAGCGGGACGCTGCTGCATGTCGGTGACAACTTGGAACTCCTGCGGTTGCTGGTGCGCGGCGCCGTGCAGGGCGGCGGCGCTGAGCAGGCCCACGTAGTAACGGCAGCCGCAATGGGCCATCAGGTCGGCTATGTACCAGTCCGGCGGGGGCGCGCCGGCCCGGCGGTACTCCAGCGGCACGATCACCCAGAACCCGCGGCGGGGCACCACCAGTCGCCGCCTGGCCACCAGGCGTTGCGCGGCCTTGGTGAGGGCGTCATCACCGAGGGACAGGCAGGCGGCGGCCTCGTCCCGGGTCAGGCTGTAGCGACCGCTTTCCTGCAGGGAGTCCAGGAAGGCGGCCAATCCACCGGCATGGCCATGTCGTTCTATATACACTAATGGACTCCTTAAAGCCGTTTAAGCATACCAAACTGCGAATCATGTTAGCTTGATTGGCCCTTTGACACAATACATAAGCATAAATGGCAATTTGTTGTCCACTTATGCTTTTGTACTGCAATTCACGGCGCTCCATATCGGGAACCGCCGCATCCGCCGGAGCGCTTCCTAACTGCCTGCAATCCCGCTACATTTGCCGTGGCCGACTTGCGCCGGCGCAAGTGCGTCGATGCGAGTGTGGGTCATTGCAAGTGCGTGCCTCTGCACCTTCCGCACCAGG
>CAINDZ010000542.1 GCA_903847545.1 uncultured bacterium
ATCGCCATGTTGTTGCAGCACATGGCCGACCGGAAGGCCACACTGGGCGCCCTGGCCGCCGGGCTGCCGCCCGTGGCCATGGTCAAGACCAAGGTCGAGGACCCGTCGTTCCCGTCGGGCGACGCCCTGGTGGCGCGCCTGGAGCGCCTGGGGCCGGGCGCCATCGATCGCCGGGATGGCGTCAAGTGGACCGGGACGGACGCCTGGGTCCACGTCCGGTCGTCCAATACCGAGCCGGCGGTGCGGATCATCGCCGAGGCTAAAGACGAAGGCGCGGCGGTCGATCTCATAAACCGCGTGAAATCAGCCTGATGCAGGCGCCGTGGCCCCGACGGGGGCCGTCGCCCGAAGAGACGGAGAACTCATGTGCGGAATCGTCGGCGTCACCGGAACGCATGAAGCCGCCTCGATCCTGATCGAGGGACTCAAGCGCCTGGAGTACCGCGGCTACGACAGCGCCGGGATCGCGATCCAGCGCCCCCATGGCCAGTACGTGGTCAAGGAGAAGGGCAAGATCAAGAACCTCGAGGCGAGCCTCGACTGGCAGGAGCTGAAGGGCACTTGCGGCATCGCGCACACGCGCTGGGCCACGCACGGCGTGCCCAACCGCGACAACGCGCACCCGCACGTGGCGGGCCGGATCGCGCTCGTGCACAACGGCATCATCGAGAACTACGCGGCGCTGAAGGTGCAGCTGGGCAAGAAGGGCCACGTCTTCGCCAGCGAGACCGACACCGAGGTGCTCGTGCACCTGATCGACGACCTCTACGACGGCGACCTGGTCACCGCCGTGCAGAAGGCGCTCGCGGTGGTCGACGGCGCGTTCGGCATCGCGGTCACGCACTCGGACGAGCCCGGCCTCATCGTCGGCGCCCGGCGCGGCAGCCCGCTGGTCGTCGGCGTAGGCGACGGCGTGAACTTCCTGGCCTCGGACGTGGCCGCGGTGATGAGCCACACCCGCCAGGTCATCTACCTGGACGACGGCGAGATGGTCGTGCTGCGGCCGGACGGCGTGCAGGTGATGACGATCAGCAACGAGGCGATCATCAAGGAGATCCAGGAGATCACCTGGGACCTCGACCAGATCCAGAAGGGCGGCTTCGAGCACTTCATGCTCAAGGAGATCTTCGAGCAGCCCGTCACCATCCGCGACGCCTTCCGCGGCCGCACGCTGCCCGACACCGGCGACGTCAAGCTGGGCGGCATCCAGCTGACCGACTGGGAGCTGCGCAACATCCGCCGCATCATCATCCTGGCCTGCGGCACCTCGTGGCATGCCGGCCTGGTGGGCGAGTACCTGCTCGAGGAGTACGCGCACATCCCGGTCGAGGTCGAGTACGCCAGCGAGTTCCGCTACCGCTCGCCGATCATCGAGCCGGGCACGCTGTGCCTGGTCATCAGCCAGAGCGGCGAGACGATCGACACGCTCGAGGCGATGCGCGAGGCGCGGCGTCGGGGCGCCAAGATCCTCGGCATCACCAACGTGGTGGGCTCGACGATCGCGCGCGAGAGCGAGTGCGGCGTGTACATCCACGCCGGCCCCGAGATCGGCGTCGCCTCGACGAAGGCGTTCACCAGCCAGGTCACCATCCTGGGCCTGATCACCATCCTGCTGGGGCGGCGCGGCC
>CAINDZ010000543.1 GCA_903847545.1 uncultured bacterium
GCCGCCCAGCGGCACGCCGGGACCGGCCGGCCTTGCCGCGCGCCCGCCGCCCTCGCCGGGCGCCGGCGCGGGCAGGGACTGCCGCAGCACCTCGCGCTCGACGCCGAACACGTCGGCCGCCTCCTGCAGCACGTACTCGCGCCGCAGCGGGTCCTCGATGCCGGCCACCGTGCCGAGCACCTGCCTGACGGCGCGCTCGCGCAGCATGCGGTCGCCGCCGCGCACGTCGGCCAGCCGCTTCAGGAACGGCACGTAGCCGACGGCGTCCTTGAGCGCGTGCTCGATGGCCGGCGCGCCCTCGGCGATGGCCACGTCCGCGGGATCCTTGCCCGCGGGCAGGCGCACGATGCGCGGCTCGAGCCCGTGCCGCAGCGCGATGTCGGCCGAGCGCACGGCCGCCTTCAGGCCGGCCTTGTCGCCGTCGAACATCAGGATCACGTCGCGCGCGCCGCGCCGCAGCAGCTTCGCCTGTTCGGGCGTGAACGCCGTGCCGCACGTGGCGACCACGTTCGTGAATCCCGCCTGCGCCAGGGCCAACAGGTCCAGGTACCCCTCCACCAGGATCGCTTCCTTCTGCCTGGCAATAGCCATGCGCGAAGCTTCGAATCCGTAGAGGAGCTTCCCCTTGTTGAAGTAGGCGCTGTCGGAGGAATTCAGGTACTTGGGTTCGCCCTGATCGATGACCCGGCCGCCGAATCCGGCGACCTGGCGCGAAATGATCTTGACAGGAAAGATAATCCGGTTGCGGAAATAGGCAAACGGGTCGCCACCGCGGTCGCTGGGCCGCAGCAGGTCGGCCCGCTGCGCCAGGTCGCGGTCGACGCCGGCGCACTTCAGCCCCTGCTCCAGCCAGCCCGGCAGCCCCGGCGCCCAGCCCGCGTCGTAGTCGCGCAGCACCTTCTCGCCGAACCCGCGCCCGGTCAGGTAGGCCAGCGCCGTGCCCCCCAGCTTCGGGTCCCACAGGGCCTCCTGCCAGAGGTTCATCGCCGCCTCGTTGGCGCGGTGGAAGGCCCGGCGCTCGCCCTCGGACTCGTCCTCCTTCAGCGCGCTCGACAGGTCGATGTCCAGCGGGCGCGCGAGGATCTCGACGGCCTCGGGGAACGTGACGCCCTCGGCCTCCATCAGGAACGAGATGACGTCGCCGCCGGTGCCGCAGCCGAAGCAGTGCCAGCGCCCGCGCGAGGGCGTGACGATGAAGGACGGGGTCTTTTCCTTGTGGAAGGGGCACAGGCCCTTGAAGACGGCGCCGGCAGGCTTGAGCTGGACGTGCTGGCGCACGACCTCGACGATGTCGGTCTCGTCCTTGACCCGGGCGATGATATCCGGAGAGAGGACTGGTGACATAGCGGCGCCTGACCAGGCCTTCCGTTGCCGTAAATCCCGTGCCGTGACCCACCGGGCGATTTCGACGGTAACGTTTCAAAGTATCACAGGAAGCGAAAGGGTGCAACCGGAAGGCGGCCCGCCGGTTCCGGGCGGCGGGCGGGCGATTGCGGGGCAGGTCAGGCCAGGTGCACCAGGGTGGCGCCGCCGGCCTCGTCCTCCTTGAACGAGGCCACGCGCCGGTCGGCCTTCAGGCGGGCCTGCAGGTACTCGCGCAGGCGGCCGGTGCCCTTGCCGTGGATGACCTCGACGGTGCCCAGGCCGGCGGGAATGGCGCGGTCGATCAGCTGGTCCAGCAGCAGCCAACCCTCCTCGCCGGTGGTCCCGCGCAGGTCCAGGCTGGGCTCGGCCAGGGGCGCGTCGCCCTGCCAGCCCCAGCTGCCGGCGTGGACGGGCGTCGTGTCGTCGCGCCGCGAGGGGCCCGTCGCGTCCGCATCCGTGGTCCCGCCGCCGCTCGCGTCGAGCGGGCGCACCGCGTCCAGCCCCAGCGTCAGGCGCAGGCCGTCGGCGTCGGCCAGCACCTTGCCCCCGCGTACCTCGACGATGCTGCCCACCAGGTTCAGGTGCGGGATGCGCACGCGCTGCCCCACCGTGGGCGTGAACGGCCGGTCGCCGGC
>CAINDZ010000544.1 GCA_903847545.1 uncultured bacterium
CGACGCCCAACATGAGCGTCGTCCTGCCCGCACACCGCCTCGCCTACGGACTGCCGGGCACGGTCAATTTCGCGGATGCTTCCTGCAACTACCACCAGCTGGTCCCCACCGGCGTGGGCGCGCAGGTCGCCGCCCAGAACAACCAGGCGCACCCCGCGCTGGTGACGCGGTACAAGGGCCGGGGCAAGGCCAACCTGCTGACGCATTCGCCGTACTACTTCGGGAGCTCGGCCGGCGACGCCGCCTGGTTCCGGCAGGTCATTGCCAACATGCTCGACTCCGGCGCGCCGGTCATCTCGGCGATCACCGACGTCGCGCACGACCAGGGCGGCCAGGTGCGCCTGAGCTGGAAGGGCAGCTTTCAGGACAAGGCCGGCGGCAGCGATCCCGTGGCGACCTACACGGTGTGGCGCCGCGTCGCGACCGGCGGCGCCAAGGCGCTGCCCGCGGGCGGAACCTGGGACCTGGTGACGACCGTGCCGGCCTCGGGCCTGGCCAGTTACCAGGCCGTCGTGCCGACGCTGGCCGACTCGTCGATCAGCGGCGGCATGAAGCGCACGTCGTTCTGCGTGTCGGCCGCGATGGCCGACGGCAAGACGTTCTGGTACTCGATGCCCGACAGCGGCTACTCGAAGGACAACCTGGCGCCCTCGGTGCCGACCGGCTTCGCACGGATCAACGTCGCCACGCTCGGCTGGGGCGACCCCGTCGACGACGACTTCCGACACTTCACGGTCTACGGCTCGAACAACGGGACCTTCGACGGTACCGCGACGGTCGTCGGCCACTCGATCGACCGCACGATCGACGTCAACCACCTGGGCTGGAAGTGGTACTACCTGACGGCGACCGACTTCGCCGGCAACGAGAGCGCTCCGGCGTCCCTCAACGGCGTGACCGCCGTGCCGGGCGCGATGCCCGTGGTGTTCGCCCTGCACGGGGCGGCGCCGAACCCGTTCAACCCGCGCACCGAGGTGCGCTTCGACCTGCCGCGGGCCGCGCGCGTGACGCTGGCGGTCTACGACGTGGCCGGGCGCCTCGTGCGCACGCTGGTCGCCGACGAGGAGATGGCCGCCGGCCAGCAGGTGCGCATGTGGGACGGCACCGACGAGGCGGGTCGCGCCGCCTCGGCCGGCACGTACCTGTGCCGCATGCGCGCGGGCGAGTTCACCGAGGTCCGGTCGATGACGCTGCTGAAGTAGCTCGTCGCACGAGCCGGGTGATGATAAAGAGGGCGGGCCGTCCACGCGTCGTGGGCGGCCCGCCCTGCTTCCTGCCTCGCGATGCCGGCGGGCTCAGGCGCGCGCGACCACCGTCGCCCCGACCATGATCAGTGCGGCCCCGCCCAGCAGCCGGACGACGTTCACGTCGCGGCTCTCCGCGTAGAACGCCAGCGCCAGCAGCACCACGACCAGCGTGTTGAGGTTGTACAGCGGCGCCAGCTTCGACAGCGGCGCGCCGAAGCGGTCCAGGCCCAAGACCACCGCGATCATGCCGAGGCCCCAGCTCAGCCCGATGCCCAGCGCGACCAGGCTCGCGCGCGTCGTCAGCGTGCGGTCGCCCATGAATCCCATCGCAGCCAGCCCCGTGGCCGTCACGCCCAGCCCCACCAGCAGCAGGTACCACGCCGAGCCGCCGCCCGCCCGTCCGTACGCCTTCTGCAGCACGCCGGTGATGCCGAACAGCAGGGCCGGCAGCAGGCCGCCGACCAGGAGTCCTTTCCAGGCCATGGACACGGGGATACCTCCGGATGGGCGGTCGGTGCGGGGCGGAGCAGTTGCGCCGGCGCAAGTGGTCGTCTTTGAGCAAATGGTCGTCTTTGAGCAAGTGGTTGCAGGTCAGCGGTCGATGTTCGGCGCGCGCGCGGGCGCGGTCAAGGTGGAATGCCCATTACCGGCCGCCGGCGGCCGTGTCGCCAGGCGGGAGGGCGCCGGTCGCATCCGTCGCCGCGCCTTGACGGCGCCGCCGCGACGGACCGGTGGCAAGGCACCCCGATTCGGCCGTTTGCTGGTGCCCATGGCGGCCATCGCGTCCCGCCGCACCATGCGACCCGAATGGTGCTATGATGTGCGACATGCCATCGGAAGCGTGAACAACTGATCCAGGGAGTTCATCATGCGACGACGTCACGTGGCCGCCCCGGCCCGCCTTCCCGTCCCGACCCTGACCATCGTGGGGGCGCTGGCCTTGGCCCTGGCCCTGCTGCTGGCCGCCGTCCTGCCGGCCCGCGCGGCCGACGGGCCCGACTTCTTCCGCCAGGCCGCCGCCGCGCTGGACGGCCTCGACGCCGCGCGCATCCCCACCGGCCGGCTGTACGACCGCGCGCTGCCCATGTCGGGGCTGGCGCTGCAGGACGGCTCGGGCAACGGACCGGCCGTCGCCGCCGGCCAGTGGCGGCAGATGCTGCACGAGATGCGGCTCAGCTCGCTGGCCGTGCCCGCCGCCTGGCCCACGCCCGAGCTGGCGCGCGAGCAGGAACGCGCCGCCCGCCAGGCGGGCATCGTCCCCATCGCGCTGCTGGACGCCTCCTACGCGCGCCTGCGCGCCGACGCGCTGGAACTGGGGCTCGTCGCCACCGACGGCGACCGCCTGGTCGAGACCCCGGCCGCCGCCGCGACG
>CAINDZ010000545.1 GCA_903847545.1 uncultured bacterium
GCTGGCGCTGGCCGACCGCTTCGAGCGCGCCACACTGGTCGAGCTGGACGCGGGCGCCTGTCGCGACGCCGAGAACAACATCGCCCGCGACGAGGCGGCGCGGGGCCGCGCCAGCGTCTTCACGGGCGACCTGGCCGAGGTGCTGGGCCGGCCCGACCTGCTGGACGCCGCGACGTGGCGGCAGGCGGTTTGCGTGGTCGACCCGCCGCGCGCAGGCCTGGGCCGCGACGGCGTGCAGGCCCTGCTGGCCCGCCGCCCCGCGCACATCTTCTACATGAGCTGCGACCCGTCCACGCAGGCCCGCGACGCCGGCGCCCTGGTGGCGGCCGGGTACGTGCCGCGCACGCTGCGCGTGCTGGACATGTTCCCGCAGACGGCGCACGTCGAGTCGCTGATGTGGCTGGCGGACGCGCCCGCGGACCCTGCGTGAGCGGCGACGCCAACGACACGGCCGCGCCCGGCCCGGCCGCGCCCCTGCTCGACAACGTGGTCGTGCTGCTGAGCCGCCCCACCGAGCCGATGAACATCGGCGCCACCTGCCGCGCCATGAAGACGATGGGCCTGCGGCACCTGCGGCTGATCTCGCCCCTGAACCCGAAGGGCCGCAGCGCGCGGGCGCTGGCGCACGGGGCCGAGGACATCCTCGACAACGCGCTCATCGTCGACGACCTGGTCGAGGCCGTGGGCGACGCCCTGGTGGTCACCGGCACCACGGCGCGCGAGCGGCAATTGCGCAAGCGCACGCTGCTGACGCCGGCCGAGCTGGCCGACCGCATTGCCGGCCACGCCGCCGAGGGCCGCGTCATCATCATGTTCGGGACCGAGCGCACGGGGCTGACCAACGACGAGGTCGACCTCTGCCGCTACCTGTCGACGGTCGACACCGCGCCCGAACAGCCGTCGCTGAACCTGTCGCAGGCCGTGATGCTGTATGCGTGGGAGATCCGCCAGGCGATGCAGCGCGCCGGCGCGCCCGACGCGCTGGGCGCCCGCGGCCGCGGGCTGGCGCCGCGCGGGCACGGGCCGGGCACGCGCCCCAACCATCCGCACCGCGGCACGCGCCTGCCGACGCAGCACGAGCTGGACCACATGTACGCGCACCTGGCGCACGCGATGGCCGTCATCGGCTACACGCCGCGCGAGCGCCTGAAGTTCCTCACCTATCTCAGGCACCTGCACATGCGCGCGGGCATCGTGAACTGGGAGACGCACATCTACCACATCCTGGCCCGCAAGATCACCGGGGCGATGAGGGCGCCGCGCTTCGGGGGGCTCGACGAGTCGCCCGAGCCGTCGGCGGACGAGCTGATCGCGGCGGTGGAGGCCGGCCTCGAGGACGCGGACGCGCCGCAAGAGGACGCCTGAGAAAAAGCGGACGGCGACCGCGGGCCGTCGTTCCCGCGATCGCCGTCCTGCCCTGGTTCCGTGGCGCGGGTCAGCCCTGCGCGATGCGGGTGATGCCCTCGCGAAGCGCCGTGAACTCGACCTCGAACGCCTCGCGGTAGGCGCGCGCCGACTCGAGGTCGCCCGCCTTGCCGGACATCTCGATCTCCTTGCACACCATCGTCAGGCGCGGGGCGCCGTACGTGGCGCAGGCGCCCTTCAGGCTGTGCGCGTCGCGCACCAGGTCGGCCACGTTGCCGTTGTCGAGGCAGGCGAGGATCGATTCGCGCAGCGGCGGCGCCTGGGCCAGGAAGAGATCGCGCAGCTCGGCCAGGATCTCGCGATCCCCCCCGAACTCCGCCAGCAGGCGCGATTCGTCGATGACAGGCTGTTCAGGACCGGGTAGGGCGAGTTCCTTGATCACGGCAATGTCCTCCGTTGGGCGTTCGGGTTGAACATCTCCTGTTCGGCCGCCGGGGCCGGTTCCTTGAGTCCCGTCTTCAGGATGCGCGGCGGGATTAAAGGAACGGGAGGCCGGTGCCGATACCCTCGGGGTCCGGGCGCCATGCCCGCCCCCGCCCGGGGCCGGCCGGCGGCCCTTGCGATTCGTGTCCGAACGGGGGAGAGACGCACATGCGTTCGACATTCCTGGCCCTGGCGGGCCTGTTGCTGCTGGTCCCGGGCGCCGTCCTGGCGGTGGGCCCGCTGGACCTGAGCGCCGAGGTGGGCTGCTTCGGCCACTACATGTGGCGCGGCATGACGCTGACCGATGGCACCGTGGTGCAGCCCGAGGTGTCGGCCGAGGTGGCCGGCTTCGGGTTGAGCCTGTGGGGCAACATGAACGCCGACGATCCCGACGGCGACAGCGGCTTCAACGAGTACGACATCACCGTCAGCTACGGCCTGGGCCTGCCCAAGGCGTCGCTGGACCTGGGCGTCGTCTATTACGCGCTGCCCGATGCCAGCGAGCAGAACACGGCCGAGGCGTTCGCGTCGGCCAGCGCCGGCGTGCTGCTGTCGCCTACGCTGACGGTGTACCGCGACGTCGACCTGGTCGAGGGCTGGTACTGGGAAGCGGGCCTGAGCCATGCGGTGGCCCTGTCCCCGGGCGCCAACCTGGAGCTGTCCGCGCGGGCCGGCCTGGGCTCGGAGCAGTACATGGCGGGGTACTTCCCCGTGTTCATCGACAAGGCCCTGGCCGACCAGGCCGCGACCAGCTCGCTGACCGACTACTCGTTCACCGCGGCGCTGCCGTGGAACCCCGCGCCGCTGGCCACCATCACGCCGAGCCTGTCGTGGACCTCGCTGCTGAACGACGCCTCGGACGTCGTCGACGCGGCCGGCGGCGACACCGGCACGCTGGTCTGGGGCGTCACCGCCTCGGTCAGCTTCTAGGCCGACGTCGCCTGCCCAACCCAAGGCCGGGTCCCCGCGGGGGCCCGGCCTTTTCGCGTCCGGCCCGCCCGAAATCCACTGGCGCCGCGTGGCCCGCGGCGTGACAATGGGGCGCATGCGAACATCCCCCGCCAACCAGCCCGAGGAGGCCCGTCCATGTTCCGCCGGATTCCCGTCCTGTCGGTGTGTGTGGCCATGCTGATGTCCACCGCCGCGTTCGCGAGCGACCTGCCCCCGTACAAGCCCGACGCCAACGCCACCCGCGCGCAGGTGCCCGACGCCTACAAGTGGGACCTCAAGGCGCTGTTCGCCGACGATGCCGCCTGGCAGGCCGAGCTGGACGCCGTGCGCGCCGGGCTGCCACGCCTGCAGGCGTTTGCCGGCACCCTGTCCAAGCCCAATGCGATGACCGAGTGCCTGGCCCTGTACTTCGACCTGCACAACCGCGCCAGCTTCGTGGCGCAGTACGCGAACCTGGCGCTGGACAGCGAACAGACCAACCAGGAGCGGCAGGCGCGCAAGCAGCTGAGCCTGGGCCTGATGGACGACCTGGGCGCGGCGGCTGGCTTCATGCGCAGCGAGCTGCTGGCGATCGACGATGCGACGATGGCCAAGGCCTACGCGGCCAAGGACGGCCCGTCGATGTACGCGAAGTACCTGGACAACCTGCGTCGCCGCCGCGCCCGCGTGCTGCCGGACGAGGCCGAGCGCGTGCTGCAGCTGGCGGGCGACAACCTGTGGACCGAGATCGACCTGAACGAGGTGCCCAGCCCGATGCAGGACGCGTTCAACGCGCTGCTGTCGGACATCGCCTGGCCCAAGGTGCGCGACGCCGAGGGCAAGGAAGTGCAGCTGACGCTGTCGAACTACCCGGTGTTCCGCGCCTCGCCGGACCGCCGCGTGCGCGAGGAGGCCGTCGCGGCGATGTTCGCCACGCTGCGCCAGTTCCAGCACGCGTTCGCCACCACGCTGGCCGGCCAGTTCGACCTGGACGTGCTGTATGCGCGGTCGCGCCACTACGACACGGCGCGCGAGGCGTACCTGGACAAGGACAACATGCCCGTCGCGGTGCACGACAACCTGATCAACGCCGTGAACGCGAACCTGGCCCCGCTGCACCGTTACGTCGAACTGCGCAAGAAGGTGCTGGGCCTCGACTACCTGACGGTGGCCGACCTCTACGTGCCGCTGACGGCCTCGGCCGAGCGCAACGTGACCTACGACGAGGCCTGCCGGATCCTGCCCGAGGCCCTGGCCCCGCTGGGCCCGAAGTACGTGGCGATGCTGAAGCAGGGCCTGGACCCGCGCAACGGCTGGATCGACGTCTACCCCAGCAACGACAAGGACAGCGGCGCCTTCTCCGCCTCGGTGTACGGGCGGCATCCGTTCGTGAAGATGAACTTCCAGGACTCGCTGGACGACCTCTCGACGCTGGCCCACGAGTACGGCCACGCCCTGCACAGCCACCTGTCGATGGAGAACCAGCCGTACCAGGACCACCGTTACGTGACGTTCCTGGCCGAGATCGCCTCGACCTGCAACGAGGCACTGCTGTCGGACTACCTGGCGGGCAAGGCGCAGACGAAGGAGGAGCGGATCGGCATCCTGGCCGCCGAGCTGGAGACCATCCGCACCACCATCTATCGCCAGACGCTGTTCAGCGAGTTCGAGCGCGCCGTGCACGGCTATGTCGAGAAGGGCACGCCCGTCACCGCGCAGCTGCTGGACGACACCTACCGCGACCTGGTGCAGCGCTACTACGGCCCGGGCTTCACGGTGCGCGAGAACGACGGCATGGAGTGGGCCTACATCCCCCACTTCTACTACAAGTACTACGTGTACAGCTACGCGACGGGCCTCAGCAGCGGCATCGCCATCGCCGAGCGCGTCAAGACGCTGGGCCAGCCGGCCGTGGACGGCTACCTGAAGATGCTTGCGGGCGGCTGCTCGGAGCCCCCGCTGGACCTGCTGAAGGAGGCCGGCGTCGACCTGACGAAGCCCGACGCGGTCAACGCGGCCCTGGCGCGCTTCGACCGCATCATCACCGAGATGGCCGGGCTGCTGAACGTGAAGCTGTAGCCGGGCGCGGGCCGCGGCACGGAAGCGCAGGGGGCTCCCGCAAGGGGGCCCCTTCGCCTTGCCCGGCGGGGTTGCCGCTTTCGGCGATGGCGGTAGCTTGTGCGGACAGGATCGACCGCAGACGGCGCTGCGCCCGGCGCCCAACGATGGGGAGCACGCACCATGAATGGACCCAAGATCGCCGCCCGCCACCCGGCCGTCCTCGAGCTGGGCGCCGGCAAGCATGCCTACTGCACCTGCGGCCTGTCGGCCAAACAGCCGTTCTGCGACGGCGGCCACGCGGGCACCGACTTCCGGCCCATGATCTTCGAGCTGGCCGAGCCCTGCACCAAGGCCATCTGCCAGTGCAAGCACACCGCGAACGCGCCCTACTGCGACGGCGCGCACGCGAAGCTGGGCTGACGCCAGCGCTACTGGACGATGAGCACCGGCACCTTCACGTGGTGCCGCACCGAGTCGACGGTGGCGCCCAGCAGGATGTCCTTCAGGCCGCGGTGGCCGTGGGCGCCCATCACCAGCAGGTCGGCCTCGCTGGCCTCGACCAGGCCGACGATGGCCTTCACCACGCCCCCGTACCCGACCCGGCACGACGCCTGGTAGCCCATGTTGGCCAGCTGGGCCACGTAGGCCTCGAGGTTGGCCGTGTCGCTCAGCGTCTCGTAGTCGCGGCTGTGCTGGCCGATGTAGTTGGCCACGGCGCTCTCGACGACGTGGACCAGCACGTAGTGCGCGTCGCGTCCGCCGTGGGCCAGGGCGGCGTCGATGGCCGCCTGGTCCGTCTGCGAGAAGTCGACCGTCACGCACACGCGCCGGCGCGGCAGGTCGCGCGGCCTGGCCAGCACGGGCACCGTCTCGTGCATCAGCGTCGGCGGCTGCTTGCGCGTGCCCCCCAGCCAGGGCGCCAGCGTCACGTAACCCAGCAGCACGACCGCCAGCAGGCACAGCGGCAGCGCCACGAATCGCGCCCACATCGCCGCCGAGCCGCCCGCGGCCAGCCAGCCGCCCACTTCCATCGCCACCAGGCGGGCGTTCAGCGCCACGATCACCAGCGCGCACAGCCAGCCCAGCGCCTGGAAGCGGCGGCCGACGGCGAACTCCTTCATGTGCGCGCGGTCGGCGCACAGGTGCAGCAGCGGGATCACCGCGAACCCCAGCTGCAGGCTCAGGACGACCTGGCTGAGCACCAGCAGCGAGCCCAGCGCCCCGTCGCCCATCGTGTTGATGACGATGACCGCCGGCAGGATCGCGACCATGCGCGTCATCAGGCGCCGCAGCCACGGCCGCACGCGCAGGTTGAGGTAGCCCTCCATCACGATCTGCCCGGCCAGCGTGCCGGTCACGGTGCTGCTCTGGCCGGCGCCGATGAGGGCGACGGCGAACAGCGTCGGCGCCAGGCTGCCGAACAGGCCGTGCAGCAGCTGGTGCGCGTCGGCGATCTCGGCCACCTGCGTGTAGCCCTTGGCGTGGAAGGCCGAGGCGGCCAGGATCAGGATGGCCGCGTTCACCAGGAAGGCCACGTTCAGAGCCAGTCCGGTGTCCAGCAGGTTGAAGCGCAGCGCCTCGCGGATGCCCTGCGGCGTGCGCTCGATCTTGCGCGTCTGCACGAGCGCCGAGTGCAGGTACAGGTTGTGCGGCATGACCGTGGCGCCGATGATGCCGATGGCCAGGTACAGCGCCTGCCCCGACAGCGCGCCCGGCACGAAGCCCTGCGCCACCGCCGCCGCCTCGGGCCGCACGATGAGCAGCTGCGCCAGGAACGAGAAGCCGATGATCGACACCAGCGAGATGATGAAGATCTCCATCGCCCGCATCCCGCGCTGCATCAGGAACAGGATCAGGAAGGTGTCCACCGAGGTGATGAGCACGCCCCACATCAGCGGCAGCCCGAACAGCAGGTTCAGGCCGATGGCCATGCCGATGACCTCGGCCAGGTCACAGGCGGCGATGGCCACCTCGGCCAGGATGTACAGCGGGATGTTGACCAGGCGCGGGTAGGTGTGGCGCGAGGCCTGCGCCAGGTCCAGGCCGCGCACGATGCCCAGGCGGCTGCTGAGGCTCTGCAGCACCAGCGCCATGAGGTTGCTCATCAGCAGCACCCACAGCAGCCGGTAGCCGAAGGCGCTGCCCCCGGCGATGTCGGTGGCCCAGTTGCCGGGATCCATGTAGCCGACGCTGACCAGGTAGGCCGGCCCCAGGAAGGCCAGCAGGCGGCGCCACTTCGTCCCGCCGGAGGGGACGGCGACGCTGCCGTGGACTTCGCTCAGTGAGGTGTGGTCGCGGTCCATGCGCACCCCGGCCGTTCGTTCGCGATGGTCGTCACCGAAAGGCGACGGCCGGTCTGCCAGTCGCGGGCCTGAGCCGCACAATCAAGCAGGACCGGCCGTCATTCGCCAGCAGGGCAGCCTACCGGTACATGCCCTTGAGCTCGCCCCACGAGGTCGGCGTCACCGGCACGCCCGAGGCCAGGCCCGACACCGTCAGGACGGCGTTGGCCTCGGCCGGCAACAGGCCCTGGGGCGGGTAGAACACCTCGGCCAGGGCCTGGATGTAGAAGTCGGCGCCCGGCGCCACGGCCACGTCGACCGAGCCCGGCGTGCAGGGGTCGACCAGGAGCATCGTCGGGGCCGACAGCGCGCCGCAGTCGGCATTGGTGTACACGCCGACGATGGCGGCGACGGCGCTCTCGAACGCGACATGCACGGTGCCGCCGGCGCCGGCCGTGCAGCGGAACCAGTCGCGGTCGCGCACGCCGAAGTCGCGCCAGCCCTGGACCACGTCGACGACGACCTGGCCGTCCGGGTCGGCGTCGAGGACCTGCACGGCGAACGCGCCGGTGCAGGTGCACCCGCAGTTGTGCGCGTCCACCTGGCCCGTGGCCAGCGCGGGCTCGCCCTCCTGGATGATGTCGACGGAGACGGGCACGTCGCAGCCCGTCGCGGCGTCGACGCTGATCGTGTACGCCCCGCCGGCGCCCGAGTAGCCGTCGACGACCAGGTAGTAGACCTGGCCGGCGGTGGCCCGGAAGTCGTCGATGCGCGCATTGCCGTAGCAGGGATCGCCGGAGGCCAGCGAGAAGTCGTAGTCGTCGTTGCAGGCGACCATGGTCAGGCCCGCCTCGTCGACGTACAGCTTCGAGTCGAAATCCGAGCCGCACAGGCTGATCGTGTACGAGCCGGTGGCCGGCGCCGTGAAGGCGTAGACGACGTCCGGCGCGGTGCCGGCGACGCCCGAGCCGCAGTCGTTGTCATAGTCGTCGGTGTACCCGATCGTCGTGCCCGACTCGGTGAACGGCACGGCGTTGATGGGCAGCGCGCTGGCGAACGTGTCCCCGCCCTGCAACGCGGCGGCCTGCACCTGCGCCGCCGACGGCACCGGAGCGGCAACGGCGGCCTTGGCGTGCGGCATCGCGCCGGCATCGAGCGGCGCACCTGTCGCGTGCGCGGCGAACAGGGCGATCAGGAGGACCGGTAGCCATCGACTCATGAGTGTCTCCTCGAACGGAACAGGGTGCGCGACCCGCCGGCGTGGATGCCGAGCCGACGGGGGCTCGTCGAGGAGGATTTCGGCCGGGGTCCGGCGGACCTGAGGGGAATGTGCGGGAACGACTTGGCAGCTATTTGGCGGCGATTTCAGGCCAGGTACAGGTCCACCAGCACGACCGCCAGCAGGACCATCCCGACCCAGGAATTGATCTCGAAGAAGGCCCGGTTCAGCCGGCGCA
>CAINDZ010000546.1 GCA_903847545.1 uncultured bacterium
AATACTGAATACAGCGACGCGGGGGCGGTTGCGAGGGGTGGCACGGGGCGCGCTGGGGAGTACTACCGGGTACCAGATCAGGGGGGCGGTGCGGGTGGGAATTGCGCTGGCGCAAGTCGGGACCGCGCCGGCCGGCGTTCAGTGGTGGGGCGGGAGACTTGCGCTGGCGCAAGTGAGGCGGCGCTGGCCGGCGGTCGGCGGCAGGACTGGAGACTTGCGCCAGCGCAAGTGCACCAACCGGGTTCCGCGGGACGCCACAGCGCGCGAACCTGTCCCGGCGCAACAGGCGCAGCGACCCCCGCTGAACCGACCGCTACCCCGCCATCCCCCCCAGCACCTCGCGCAGCGCCGATAGCGTGACCTCGATATGCGTCTCCTCGATGACCAGAGGCGGTACGAAGCGCAGGACCGTCTTGTCCGTCGCGTTCAGGAGGATGCCGCGTTGGCGCATCGCGATGACGATCGGGTCGGCCTCGACGTTGAGTTCCAGGGCCACCATCAGGCCAAGGCCGCGGGCCTCCCTGGCCACGGCGGGGAAGTCGGCGACCAGGGCGCGCAGGCCTTCCAGCAGGAGGTCGCCCATCTGCAGGGCGCGCGGCATCAGGTGTTCGTCGGCGATTTCCTCGAGCACCGCAATGCCCGCCGCGCAGGCAACGGGATTGCCACCGAACGTGGTGCCGTGCATGCCGGGCTGGAGGATGTCGGCGACAGAGGCGGCGCCGAGGATGGCGCCCAGCGGCAGGCCGCCGCCGATCGGCTTGGCCAGGGTGACGAGGTCGGGCTCGAGGCCGAAGTGGTCGGCGGCCAGGAAGCGGCCGGTGCGGCCGCCGCCGCTCTGGATCTCGTCGCAGATGATGAGGAAGTCGTGTTCGGCGCGCAGCTCGCGAAGGGCGGCAACGAACGCGGGGGTGACGGGGCGCACGCCGCCCTCGCCCTGGACGCATTCCAGCACCACGGCGGCCGTGGTGTCGTCGACGCCGGCCCGCATGGCGGCGACATCGTTGAACGGCAACGACTTGCATCCGTCGAGGAACGGGCCGAAGCCGTCCTTGTAGTTGGGGCGGTCCATGATCGACAACGCGCCGAAGGTGCGGCCGTGGAAGGCGTTGGTGAAGCCGACGAGGCCGGTCTTGCCGCGCTCGGCGCCCCAGCGGCGGGCGATCTTGAGGGCGCCCTCCATCGCCTCGGTGCCGCTGTTGCTGTAGAAGACGCGGGCCATGCCGGTGTGCTGCAGCAGCAACTCGGCCAGGCGGACCTGCGGCTCCTGGGCGAAGTAGTTGGAAACATGGATGTAACGCTTCGCCTGCTCGGTGATCGCGGCCACCACGCGGGGGTGGCTGTGGCCCAGGGCGTTGACCGCGATGCCGGCGAACATGTCCAGGTAGCGGGTGCCGTCGATTGTATACAAATACATCCCCTCGCCACGGTCGGGCTGGAGGGGGAGACGCTTGTAAGTATGGAAAAAGGCGGCCTGTTCGCGGTCGTTCAGCGGCATTTCGGCTCCCTGGTGGAAAATTGTTGCTTGCATAAATATACATCCGGTTGTATGTTTATGCAAGGATGAAGAACGACGCCGGGCAGAAGCAACTTCGCGTTGCGATCGTGGGCGCCTCCGGGTACTCCGGGGGCGAATTGTTGCGCCTGCTGGCGGCCGACCCGGACGTGGATGTGGCGGTGGCCACGGCGCATGCGCAGGCGGGCAAGCCGCTGGGCGCGGTGCATCCGCAGCTGGCCGGGCGGTACCCGCTGACGCTGACGGCGTTCGACGCCGCGGCGATCGCCGGGTGCGACTGCGTCTTCATCGCGCTGCCGTCGGGGGAGGCCATGCAGCTCGTCCCGTCGCTGCTGGGGAAGGTCGGGTGCGTCATCGACCTCGGCGGCGACTTGCGCCTCCCGACGGCCGCGCTGTACGAGCAGTACTACCGCAAGCCGCACACGGCGCCGCAGCTGCTGGGCGAGGCGGTGTACGGGCTGCCCGAGCTGAACCGCGAACGTATTCGCGGCGCGAAGCTCATCGCGAACCCGGGCTGCTACCCGACGAGCGCGATCCTCGCATTGCTGCCCGCGCTGAAGGCTGGGCTGGTCGAGCCGACCGGCCTCGTCATCAACTCGCTGTCGGGCGTGTCGGGCGCGGGGCGCAGCGCGTCGGTGGAGATGAGCTTCGCCGAGGTGAACGAGAGCGTGCGCGCCTACCGCATCGGCGACCACCAGCACGTGCCGGAGATCCGCATGGTGCTCGAGCAGGTCGCGGGCCGGGCCGTGACGCTGTCGTTCGTGCCGCACCTGATCCCGATCACGCGCGGCATCTACACGACGGTGCACGCGGACCTGTGCACGGCGGCGAACGTCGAGGAGATCCGCGAGGTTTACGCGGAGTTCTACCGCGACGAGCCGTTCGTGCGCATGGCGGCGGGCATCCCGGCGATCGGCGCGGTGCAGTACACAAACTATTGCGACCTCGGCGTGTTCGTCGAGCCGCACACGAACAAGCTGGTCGTCACCAGCGTGATCGACAACCTGGTCAAGGGCGCTGCCGGCCAGGCCCTGCAGAACATGAACCTGGTGTTCGGGCGTCCCGAACGAACCCTCCTGAAGTAGAACCGGAGCCTGTCATGGATGTCGTCCGCGTCGGCGTCACCGCCCCCATTGGTTTCAGGGCCTCGGGCCTGTTCTGCGGGATCAAGAAGGCCCGCAAGGACATCGCGCTCGTGGTCAGCGACGTGCCTGCCGTGGCCGCCGCCATGTTCACCACCAACAGCGTGGTGGCCGCGCCGGTCGTGGTCGACCGTGAGCAGATGGCGCGCGGCGGAAAGATCCGCGCCATCGTCGTCAACAGCGGCAACGCGAACGCCTGCACGGGCGAGCGCGGCATGGAAGACGCGTGGACGATGGTCAAGGACACCGCAGAGGCGCTGGGCATCGGCAAGGACGAGGTGCTCGTCTCGTCGACCGGCGTGATCGGGCAGTACCTGCCGATGGACGTCGTGCGGCGCGGCGTGCGCGCGGCGGCCGACCACCTGGGTCCCGACGGCTCGGGCGCGGCCGAGGCCATCCGCACCACCGACACGTTCGCCAAGGAGGCGGCCGTGCGCTGCGCCATCGACGGCACGAGGGTGACCGTGGGCGGCATGGCGAAGGGCTCGGGGATGATCGCGCCGAACATGGCGACGATGCTCGCCTTCGTGACCACCGACGCGGCGGTGACGCCCGCCGTGCTGCAGGCCGCGACAAAGCAAGCCGTGGACCGGTCGTTCCACCGCATCTCGGTCGACGGCGACACCAGCACCAACGACATGGTGGCGGTGCTGGCGAACGGGCAGGCCGGCAACAAGCTGATCGACACCGTGGGCGGGCCGGGCTACGACGCGTTCTACCTGGCGCTCGAGCACGTGCTGGTGACGCTGTCGAAGATGATCGTGATGGACGGCGAGGGGGCCACGAAGTTCGTCGAGATCCGCGTGACGGGTGCCGCGTCCGAGGCCGATGCGGCGCAGGTGGCGCGCACCGTGGCCAACTCGAGCCTGGTCAAGACCGCCATCCACGGCGAGGACGCGAACTGGGGCCGCATCCTGGCGGCGATGGGCCGTTCGGGCGTGCCGTTCGACCCGACGAAGGTCGAGATCGACTTCGGCGACGTGCCCATCCTGCGCAGCAACTACCGGATCGACTTCTCGGAGGAGGCGGCCAAGGAAGTGCTGTCGTGCCGGGACATCGCGATCACGATCCGGATGGGCGAGGGCGACGAGTCGGCGTTCTTCTGGACGTGCGACTTGTCGAAGGAATACGTGGCCATCAACGCGAACTACCGGACGTAGGCCCATGATGATCCCGATCGCCGACAAGACCGAGATCCTGATCCAGGCGCTGCCGTACATCCAGCAGTACGAGCGGACGACGTTCGTCATCAAGTACGGCGGGGCCGCGATGGTGGACGAGGACCTGAAGGAGACGTTCGCGCAGGACGTCACGCTGCTGAAGAAGATCGGCGTGCGCGTGGTGATCGTGCACGGCGGCGGCAAGGACATCACCGGGCTGGCGGCGAAGATCGGGCTGGAGTCGCAGTTCGTGAACGGCGTGCGCTACACCGACGCGGCGATGATGGACGTCGTGCAGATGGTGCTGGGCGGCAAGACGAACCAGGACATCGTGGCGCGCATCAACCGGCACGACGGCGGCGCGGTGGGCTTGAGCGGCATCGACAAGGGCCTGTTCACGGCCGAACGGACGACCGACGACGGCGCCGACCTGGGCTTCGTGGGCGAGGTCACGAAGGTGAACACGGCGCTCATCGAGTCGCTGCTGGCGCAGGACATCCTGCCGGTGATCGCGCCGATCGGCGTGGACGCCGCGGGGCAGGCGTACAACATCAACGCCGACACCGCGGCCGGCAGCCTGGCGGCGGCGCTGAAGGCCGAGAAGCTGGTCTACCTGAGCGACGTGCCGGGCGTGCTGGTCGACGACCAGTTGCTGCCGTCGCTGGACCAGGCGAAGGCCGCGGAACTGGTGGAGACGGGCGTGGTGGCCGGTGGTATGCTGCCCAAGTTGCGCTCGGCGTTCGGCGCGCTGGATGCGGGCGTGAACAAGGTCCACCTGATCGACGGCCGGGTGAAGCACTCGCTGCTGCTGGAGATCTTCACGACCGAGGGCGTCGGCACCGAGCTGGTCCACTGCGCGGGGAAGGCATGACGAAGGTCGAACGACACCTGGCCATCAAGGAACTGCTGGCGACGCGGACGATCACGTCGCAGGAGGACCTCAAGCGCGAGCTGGGCCTGCGCGGCCAGGACGTGACACAGGCCACGCTGTCGCGCGACATGAAGGAGCTGGGCGTCAGCCGCATCTCGCGCGGGGGCGTCTCGGCCTACGCGATGCCGGCCGAGCCGGGCTCCTCGGCGCTGCGGCCCATCATCGGCGCCGAGGTCGTGGGCATCGACAACAACGAGTCGCTGATCGTGGTGCGCACCATCCCGGGGGCGGCGCACACGGTGGGCGAGTTCATCGACCTGCAGAAGAACGCCGACATCATCGGCACGGTGGCGGGCGACAACACGCTGCTTGTCATTCCCGCTTCCGCGAAGAAGACCGACAGCGTGCTCGCGTTCCTGAAGGACCAGCTGTTCCGGGCCGGCTAGGGCCGGGCCTGTTCGCCTAGACCCATTCCTCGCGCACGACCTGCCCCTGCACGCCCAGCACCGCCAGCTTGATGGGCACCTTCCGCGACGCCGCGGCCACCGCTTCCTTCGCCAGCGACAGCAACCCGCCGCAGCAGGGCACTTCCATGATCGCGACGGTCAGCGTGTTGATGCGCGACTGGTCGATCATCGCGACCAGCTTGGCCAGGTAGATCTCGCGACCGCTGTCGAGCTTCGGGCAGGCCATCGCCAGGGCGCGGCCGCGCAGGAAGCGCTGGTGGAACTCGGCGCTGGCGAACGCGGCGCAGTCGGCGGCCAGCAGCAGGTCGGCGCCCTGGAAGTACGGCGCGGTCGGCGAGACCAGGTGCAGCTGCACCGGCCACTGCCGCAGCTCGGACGCGGCGGGCGCGGGCGTGCCCGACGGCACGGCGGCCGGCGCGCCGGCGACGGGGAAGTGCATGGTGCGCGAGCCGGGGCAGCCGCCGCCGCCGTGCGCGTGGCCGTGCGCGTGCGGCGCGGGCGCGGGGGCCGCCGGGCGCAGCAGGTCGCCCAGGCCGTGGCCGTGGCCGCCATGGTTGGGACCCATGTCCGGCATCTTCGCGAGGTGGACCTCGACGGCCAGCTCGTCGAACTCGTCGGCCTCGCGCTCGGTGACCGTGATGGCGCCCTGGGGGCACTCGCCCAGGCAGGCGCCCAGGCCGTCGCAGAGGTTGTCCGCCAGCAGGCGGGCCTTGCCGCCGATGATCTGGATGGCGCCCTCGGCACAGGACGGCACGCAGTCGCCGCAGCCGTCGCAGAGGTCCTCGTCGATGTTCACGATTTTGCGCAGGGCCATGGTGTTCGCGCTCCCGGTTGGGGTTGGACCCTGATTATGGACAATCTTGTCCTGTTATGCAAGAGGGATTCCATCGGGAATGGAGAGGGGACTTGCGCCGGCGCAAGTCGCGGGGGCAGCGAATACCATGAAATTCTATAGGTAGCCTATAGATTTTCATGGTATTCGCGAGCGGCCTACCTGACCTGCCACCCCTCCGGATGCCGGTCATGCCACGGCGTCGCCTGCTCGAAGGCGCGGGCCGCCGCCAGCGCGGTGGCCTCGTCGTTGAGCCGGCCGATGAAGCCGATCGAGGCCAGCGGGTTCTCGTGGCCCTCGCCGCTGGGCACGCACACCTGCGGGTGGCCGGTCAGGTTGGTGACCAGCAGGCTGGGGCTGGTCAGCGAGGGCGTGACGATGACGTCGACATGGTCGAAGAGCCCGTTCATCAGCTGCAGCAGCTGCGTGCGGTGGCGGTTGGCCTGCACGTACTCGACGGCGGGGATGGACTGGGCGGCGCGGAAGATGTTCGGCCAGTCGCCGCGGCCCTGCCGCGTGAGCAGGTCGTCGCGGTTGCTGAGCGTGAGGTCCTGGAACGCGGCGCCCGCCTCGGCGGTCAGGATGATGGCCAGCGCGTAGATGTCGACGCCCAGCTTGTCGAGCGGCAGGTCAACCGGCACGAACGTGGCGCCCTGCTCGCGGCACAGCTTCTCGACGACGGCCAGCGCCTGCGCATCGACGAGGCTGTCCTTGCGCGCCTCGGCGAAGTCCTTCTGCAGGTAGCCCACGCGCAGGCCTTTCAGCGTGCGGCGCGTGTCGTAGGGGAAGGGCGCGGCGGTGACGTTGGGGTCGCGGCCATCGGGACCGCGGATGCCGTCCATCACGATGGCGCAGTCCTCGACGGTACGCGCGATGGGGCCGACCTTGTCCATGCTCCAGCTCAGTGCCATGGCGCCGTCGCGGCTGATGCGCCCATAGGTGGGGCGCAGGCCCGTGACGCCGCAGCGCGAGCTGGGCGAGACGATGGAGCCCCACGTCTCGGTGCCGATGGCGAACGGCACCAGGCCCGCAGACACCGCCGACGCGCTGCCGGCCGACGAGCCGCTCGAGCCCTTCTCGAGGTTCCACGGGTTGCGGGTCTGGGCGCCGTCGATCCAGACGTCGTCCATCGCGAGCGCGCCGAGCGAGAACTTCGCGACGATGATCGCGCCGGCCTTGTCCAGCTTCTGCACGACGGTGGCGTCCTGGTCGATGACCTGGTCGCGATACGGCTCGGCGCCCCAGGTGGTGGGCGCGCCGGCCAGCGCGAAGAGGTCCTTCACGCCGCAGGGGATGCCGTGCAGCGGGCCGAGGTCCTTGCCGCGCGCGAGCATCGCGTCCAGTTCGCGGGCGCGGGCCAGCGCGCGCGCGGGCAGCGGCGTGATGACGCAGTGCAGCTGCGGGTCGTACTTCGCGAGCCGGTCGAGCGACCACTGCGTGAGTTCCACGCACGAGATCTTCCGGTCGTGGATGAGGCGGCCGAGCGTGGCGATGTCGGCGAACGCGAGGTCGTCCAGGTTCGCCGGGCGCTGCTGCGGGCCGGCCTTGGCGAAGCGCGCGGGGGCGGCGGGCAGGTTGCCGGCCTTGTCCTGCGTGCCGGGCGCCAGCGTCCACGGGTCGTAGCGCAGGGCCGGCGCCACGCTGTTGGCCAGCTGGTGCGCGCGCAGGGCCAGGTACGAGCCGCGCTGGTCCAGCAGGTCGGGCAGCATCAGGCCGATCTCGGCGCCGGTCAGGTCGAGGCCGGTCAGGAGGTCGGCAGCGCGGACGGTGGTTTCGGTGATCGGCGGGGCGGTCGGCGCCTTGTCCTGGGCGGCGGCGGGAAGGCCCAGTGCGAGGGCGAGGGCGACGGCGATGGCGACAGGGGCAACGGACGTGCGCTTCATGCGACGGACCTCCGGGAGCAGGTGGTTCGCGCGAGAGCATCGGACAGCCTGCGGGTGGCGTCAATCACTGCGCGTGGTATGTTGCCTTGCCAACCGGCCGGAGGACGGGCATGACGATCCACGACTATCTCGCACGCATCGGCCTGGACGCCGCGCCGGCGCCCACGCGCGAGGCACTGCGCGTCCTGCACGTCGCCCACCAGCGCGCGGTGCCGTTCGAGAACCTGGACGTGGCGCTGGGCCGGCCGGTGTCGCTGGAGCCGGAGGCGTTGCTGGCGAAGGTGGTCGGCCGCCGGCGCGGCGGGTTCTGCTACGAGCTGAACGGGCTGTTCGCCTGGCTGCTGCGCGAGCTCGGGTTCACCGTCGACCTGCTGTCGGCGCGGGTGCACGGCGAGCGCGGCTGGGGTCCTCCGTTCAACCACCTGGCGCTGGCGGTGATGGTCGAGGGCGACACGCTGCTGGCCGACGTCGGGTTCGGCGACAGCTTTGCCGAGCCCCTGCCGCTGGCGCCGGGCATCGAGGTCGTGCAAGGGGCGTGGCGCTACCGCCTGGATCCCGCGCCGGGCGGCGCCGAGCTGGTGCTGTCGCGCGAGCGCGACGGGCAGCCGCCCGAGGCGCAGTACCACGTGTCGCCGACGCCGCACGACATTACCGCATTCGGCCCGATGTGCGCGTTCCACCAGGCCTCGCCCCAGTCGCCGTTCACGCGCCGGGTCATCTGCTCGCGCGCGACCGCCGACGGGCGGCTGACCCTGGCGGGCCGGCGCCTGCTGTCGACGACGGCGGCGGGACGCGAGGAACGCGCGCTGTCGGGCGCGGACGAGCTGGCGGACGTGCTGGCCTCGTGTTTCGGGCTGGAACTGGACGGCAACGAGGCGGGGCTCGTGTGGGCGCGGATCGTCAGCGCGCCGGACCAGGCTCCCCCGTCCGCCACTGCCCGTCGATCCTGAACCGCACCCGCGCATACCCTTCATCGATGAGGGCCTGCACGCTCGCGCGGTCCGGTCCCGTCAGCACCATCACCCCGGCGCGCTCACCGTGGCTGCGGATGACGGGGATGGTGTCGCCCGGTCCGTAGGAGAGCTCGAGCTTCACGACGCCCGCGCGCGCGCGGAAATCGGGCGGCACGTCGACGGCCTCGAGGTGGCCGGCGGGCGGGAAGAAGTAGCGGTTGGCGACGGTGATGTCGCGGGCGGGCTGCAGCGCGGCCCAGTCGGGCTCACGGCCCATGGCGATGTCGATCACCGCGCGCACGTAGTTGACGCCGGTGCCGAGGGGGACCAGGCCGGCGCTGAAGTCGCCGCCGGACAAGCGGGCGGCCATCTCGATCATGAGCGGGCCGCGGCGCGGGCACACGACCACGTCGCCCTTGCCGACGCCGCTGTCGATGCCCAAGGCGCGGGCGGTGGACTCGACCAGCGCCTCGACGTCGGCGCGCACCGGCGTGCCGGCGAAACGCGAGGGCAGCCAGCCGCCGTTCTCCATGATCTGCGGGTGGAACGACTCCATGCCCTCGTAGAGGCGGTCGGCGAAGCCCGGCGTTACGGCGCGGCCGCGCCAGACGATGGTCTCGGTCGAGATCTGCGGGCCGTCGATGAACTCCTCGAGCAGCAGCGCGCCGCTGCGGCCCTGGCCGCGGGCGTGGGCGACGGCGTCGTCGACCTGGTCGTCGCGCGAGAGCACGCGCACGCCGCGCGAGCCGGCGCGGTCGGTGGGCTTGATGACGACCTGGCGGCAGTTCCATGCCTTCCACAGGCGGCGCACGTCGGCGCCGTCGTTGACCGCGCCATAGCGCGGCACCGCGACGCCCTGCGCGGCGAAGCATTCCTTCATCGCCAGCTTGTCGGTGGCCAGGCGGCCCGTCTCGGCCGAGGGGCCGTTCCAGCCGTAGCGCGCGGCGATGGCCGCGACCAGGTGCGGCACGTCGCTGCCCATGGTGGCGACGCCCTGCAGGGCCTCGCCGGCCTCGCGCTGCGTGTCGATCCAGGCGAAGACGGCGTCGAGGTCGGAAAAATCGATCGCGGCCGCCAGGTTCGCGGCGCCCAGGCCGGGCGCGCGCGCATTGCCGTCCAGGCAGGCGGTGCGCAGGCCCATCTCGCGGGCGGTCTTCAGCATGAACAGCTGGTCGGTGCTGCCGCCGAGGACGAGCAGGCTGGGGACGGGCGCGGGCGTCATCATGACAGCTGCGCGGCCAGCGCGGCGGCCGCCGGGTTGAGGGCGAAGGCGAGCATGGTGTCGCCGACGTGGAAGACGTCGCGCTCGCGGCCGACGGCGTCCAGGTGCGCGCCCACGTCCGGGTGCAGCGGGTTGGCATCGTCGTGCCAGGCGACGGCGCCGGGGCGCGACGGGTCGAGCAGCGCGAAGGCGTTGCGCGTGTCCGAGGCGACGGTGCGCGCGTCGTGGCCGCCGTCGACGTAGACCAGGTTCATCGTGCCCAGCAGCGACGTGAAGTCGTAGCGCGTCGAGTCGCCGGTCAGCTTCGTCACGCGTTGCGACCAGGGCTCGGCGGCGAAGGCGGGCTCGGCCTGCGCGTCGCGCGGCAGCTGGGCGATGGCGCGGTCGCGCTCGTCCAGTTCGGCGGTGGTCAGGTCGTCGTCGCCCAGGTCCAGCGTCCACACGTGGCCGCCGTGCGGCAGGTTCGCCGCGATGTTCAGCGTCTGGATGCCGTACAGCGTGCCGATCTCCAGCACGTGGCGCGCGTCGAGCGCCTTGCACAGCGCCACCAGGATGGCCGTCTCGAGCAGCTTGGGCGTGCGGTCGGTCGGCAGCACGAACGAGACAAGGCGCTCGGCCGCGGTCGGCGTGCGGTGCAGCATGAAGACCTGGTGGGGGCGTACGGTGACGCGGCTCACGGGAGCACCGCCCCGCCCGACACGGCGAGCACCTGCCCGGTCATGTAGTTCTGCTCGTCCGAGGCCAGGAAGACGCAGGCGCTGGCGACGTCGTCCAGCTGGCCGGGCCGCTTCAGCAGCGTCAGCGCCACGATGTTCTGGCCGCCGGGGCCGCGCAACTCGTCGCGCGTCAGGTCGGTCTCGATGATGCCCGGCGCCACGGCGTTGACCAGGATGCCGTGCGGCGCGCCGTAGCGCGCGACCGCGGCCGTCAGCGAGATGAGCCCCGCCTTGCTGACCGCGTAGTGCACCGTCTTGGGTCCGTGGTACTGGCCGGCGACCGAGGCGATGTTGATGATGCGCCCGCCGCGCTCCTTCAGGTGCGCGAACGCCTCCTGGCAGCAGATGAACGGGCCTTTCAGGTTGGTGCCCAGGATGTCGTCCCAGTCCTGGTCGGTGATCTCCTCGAAGAAGCACACGCGGTTGATGCCGGCGTTGTTGACGAGGATGTCCAGGCGGCCGAAGTGGGCCACGGTCTTCGCGAAGAGCTCGCGCACGTCGGCGCGCCGCGAGACGTCGGCGCGCAAGGCCAGGGCGCGGCGGCCGAGCGCCTCGATGGCGGCCACCGTGTCGCGCGCGGCGGCCTCGTCCTGCCGGTAGTTGACGACGATGTCGGCGCCCTCGGCGGCGTACCGCAGCGCGATGGCGCGGCCGATGCCCCGACTGCCCCCGGTGATGACCGCGATCTTGCCTTCCAAGCGCATCCGTCCGCTCCTTCGTTCTCGTGCCGGTCCGTGTCCTTGCAGGATCCGGGCCGGGCTCAGGCCCGCCCGCCGCGGGCCCGCAGGCCCTCGCTGGCGGCCAGGGTGGCGTATTTTGCAGCCTGCCGGCGCAATTCGGTCACCCGCGCGGACAGGCGCCGGCGGCGGGCCGGGCCATCGTCCAGCAGGTGGGCGACGGCGTCGTCCAGGGCGTCGACGGTCAGGCCGTCCAGCGCCAGCCGCTCGTGGCAGCCGGGCAGCAGGTCGAGGAAGCCGCGCATCTTCGGCAGGTAGTCGATGCCGATGGGCGGCGTGCCGGCGATGGCGCTGAACACCGCGCCGTGGAGGCGGCTGGCGACGGTCACGGCGGCCAGGCCGTAGAGCGCGACCAGGTCCAGCGGGTGGTGGCGCTCGCCGATGGAGAAGCAACGCGCGCCCAGCGGGGCGCGCGCGGCCAGGCGCGCGGCCAGGACGCGGTCGTCATCCTCGCGGTAGGTCGACTGCGGGATGAACAGGAAGGCGGCGCGGTCGCGCCAGCGCTCGATCAGCCCCAGCACGGCCTGCTCCTGCTGGTGGTTGGCGGCCTCGCCCAGCGGGCGCGTCAGGTCGCGCAGGCCGATGGCCACCAGCGGCAGGCCCTCGGGCAGCTCGATGTTCTCCTCGCGCAGCACCTGCGCGCCGCGGCCCGGCTCGGGCGGGGCCACGGCCAGCGTCGCGTCGGGCAGCAGGTGGATCTCGCGGGGGCGGCGCAGCAGTTCGCGGCACAGCGCGAACGAGTCGCTGTCGCGCACGGTGACCACCGCGGCGTCGGCGATGAGCTGGCGCGAGAGGTTGCGGCCCCACTCGGTGCGCAGCGGACCGACGCTCATGCCGTACAGCATCACCGGCTTGCCGTGCATGCGGGCCAGCGAGCCGTACAGAGCCATCAGCGGGACCGGCCCGCGCAGCAGGCCGATGGTCTGGTCGAGCAGCGCGTTGCCGGCGCCCAGCACCAGCAGGTCGCAACCGGCGATCTCCGCCTGCACGCGCTCGAACGGCTCGGGGTCGTCGTCGGGATTCAGGCCGCGGAACCAGCGGCCGCGCGCGGCCTCGCCGCTCTCGTACTCGAGGTTGGGCACCAGCGTGGCGCCGAGCAGTCGCGCGTCCTCCTCGTCGGGGTGGCGCGACAGCGCGCGGAAGCGAAGGTCGCGCCCGGGCAACGCCGTGCGCAGCCCGTCCATCAGGGCGATCAGGGGCAGGTCGTCGCCGGCATTGCGGATGCCGTAGGCGCCGGCGCACAAAATGGTCAGGGGCGCGGACATGGATCCCTCCAGGCGGCGGACCGTCGGCCGTGACGGTGCCCCGGAAGCCTAGCACGGGGGGTGCCTGACGGCATCAGGCAAGGGACAAAGGTCAGCGGGCGATCCCGGTGTGATTTGGTCTTAATTCGGCTATAAATATCCGATTTTCCCATTGACGGGATTCCGATAAAAACGGTATGTTCTTGAAGAATTCGAACGATCGTTCTAGTCGTTCAGTAGCAAGGAGTTGGCTTACTCCATGCCCGCCAACATCTTCGCCCGCCTGCGCTGGTTGTGCGCCGGGGAGCACCTCGGCCACCTGCCGCCGGGGCCGCCGCCGACCGGCCCGGCCACACCGGGCATCCGCGAGTTCTTCCTGCAACCGGGGCAATTGCCGCCGCCTGACGGCAAGCCTGTCCCGGCCCGGCCCTCGTTCCTGGGCTGGCTGCTGACCCCCGAGAAACTGCCGCGCACGGAGGCCCGCCCGGCCGCCGGCGCCCGTCCCCCCCGAGCGGAGTCCTGACATGGAGCACACCAAGCACATCTGGCGCGCCGCGTTCCTGCTGATCGCCGTGCTGACGTTCGTGATCGTGGGGCGCCACTTCCTGGTGCCGAAGTCGTTCGGCGAGGCGGGCTACTACCGGTACGACGCGCTCTTCGAGCACATGGACAAGGAACCGCGCCACGGCGCGCCCGACGCGTGCGCGGACTGCCACGACGACATCGCGGCGGCCAAGGCCGGCGGCAAGCACGCGCCGGTCAAGTGCGAGGTCTGCCACGACGTGCTGGCCAGCCACGTGAAGGACGGCGAGAAGGTCGCCGACATGCGCATCAACCGCAGCTGGGAGCTGTGCGCGTACTGTCACCAGAGGCTGGTCGGCCGGCCCGCGCTCGTCGCCCAGGTCGACATCAGGGAACACCTCGAGCTGTCCGCGGGCCAGGCGATCCCGGCCGAGGCCTGTGTGCAGTGCCACGACAAGGACGCCATCCACCATCCGTGATCGACCGTTCGCCCGGCGACGGGTGGAGTGACAAGGAGCAGTGTCCCGATGTGTGAGCGCAAGGACAACAAGGGTTCCAGCCGGCGCGACTTCCTGCGGATGGCGGCCCAGGGCGCGGGCGGCATGGCGCTGGTGATGGTCGGCGGCGGGCATTCGCTGGTGTCGGCGAACGCCGTCAGCGAGGGCGGTTCGGACCGGCGCGGGCCGATGGAGTACGACCCGTCGAAGCACCGTTACCTGTACGTGATCGACGTCGACAAGTGCATCGGCTGCGGGTCGTGCGTGCGCGCGTGCGAGCGCGAGAACCAGGTGCCCCGGCACTTCTTCCGCACGTGGATCGAGCGCTACCAGGTCTCGCGCACGGGCGAGGTGTACGTGGACTCGCCGAACGGCGGCCACGACGGCTTCGCGCCCAGCGAGACGGGCGCCGACATCAGCAAGGCCTTCTTCGTGCCGAAGCTGTGCAACCACTGCGACAACACGCCGTGCGTGCAGCTGTGCCCGGTGGGCGCCTCGTTCGTCAGCCCCGACGGCGTGGTGCTGGTCGACGACAAGCGCTGCATCGGCTGCAGCTACTGCGTGCAGGGCTGCCCCTATGGCTCGCGGTTCATCCATCCCGAGACGCACACGGCCAGCAAGTGCACGCTGTGCTACCACCGCCTCGTGCGCGG
This sequence comes from uncultured bacterium, assembly GCA_903847545.1. GTDB lineage: Bacteria > Krumholzibacteriota > Krumholzibacteriia > LZORAL124-64-63 > LZORAL124-64-63 > CAINDZ01. The sequence goes on from CAINDZ010000546.1 coordinate 14,413, forward strand.
GGAAAGCACGGCCTGCGTGCAGAACTGCCCGACGGGCGCCCGCCAGCTCGGCGACAGCCGGTCGCTGGGCGACAAGGTGGCGGAGATCGTCGCCACGTCGAAGGTGCACGTGCTCAAGCCCGAGCTGCACACCGAGCCGAAGTGCTTCTACGTGAACTCGTCCCGAGAGGTGCGCTGATGCACGGCCAGTCCCTGAACTTCCTGTTCCCGAACGACGTGCACATCATGTGGAGCCTCATGATCGTGCTCTACCCGTACATCACCGGGCTGGTCGCCGGCGCGTTCATCGTGGGCTCGCTGTACCACGTGTTCGGGCGCAGCGAGCTGAAGCCGGTGTCGCGGCTGGCGATGGTGGCGTCGCTGTCGTTCCTGTTGGTGGCCACGCTGCCGCTGCTGTCGCACCTGGGGCACCCCGAGCGGGCGCTGAACATCGTGATCACGCCGCACTTCACGTCGGCGATGTCGGCATTCGGCATGATCTACGCGGCGTACCTCATCCTGGTCGTGCTGGAGATCTGGCTGCTGTTCAGGTCCGAGATCATCGAGCTGGCGGCGCGCAGCACGGGGATCAAGCGGGGCCTGCTGAAGATGGCGGCTCTGGGCGTGTACGACATCTCGGACGAGGCGCGGCGCGCGGACCACAAGGTGGTCACGGTGCTGGCCGCGCTCGGCATTCCCGCGGCCTGCATCCTGCACGGCTACGTCGGCTTCATGTTCGGCTCGGTGAAGGCCAACGCGTTCTGGTCGACGCCGCTGATGCCGATCATCTTCCTGTTCTCGGCGGTCACCTCGGGCATCGCGATGATCATCATCCTGTACGAGACGCTGAGCGCGGTGAACGGGCGCAAGATCAGCGGCGACTGCCTGCAGTCCCTGGCCGGCTACCTGTGGCTGTTCGCCACGGTGACGGTGACGCTGGAGATCCTCGAGATCGTCACCCTGTCGTACGCGCAGGACGAGGAGTGGCTGATCGTCGGGCCGCTGATCCGCGACAAGATCGCCTTCAGCTTCATCGGCATCCAGATGGTGTTCGGGTCGCTGATCCCGTTCATCCTGCTGGGCATCGTCGTGACGCTGAAGCGCTACCTGACGGCGGGCATGCGCAACGTGATCACCTTCATCGCGGCGCTGATCCTGCTGATCCAGGTGTTCTCGATGCGCTGGAACGTGGTCATCGGCGGGCAGATCTTCTCGAAGAGCGGCATCGGCTTCCGCGAGAACTACGTGCCCGAGCTGGGCACCCGCGAGGGCGTGGCCGCGGCGCTGTGCATCTTCATCATCCCGTTCCTGATCATGGGGGCCTTCAACCGCCTGCTGCCGCTGGCCGTCGAGGACGGTGACGCGCAGGCCAGGAGCCACTGATGAGCGATCGCGAACTGGACCACCTGCGGACGGTCGTCGGCAACCTCCAGCGCCGCATCGAGGCGCTGGAGGCGCGGCTGGCGACGATGCCCGACGCGGCGCCGGCATTTGATGACGACCCGACCGGCGCCGTCGCGTTCGCGCCGCAGGCCGACCAGGACCTGAGGCCCGCCGCCGTGCGGGCCTTCTTCCTTCTGGGGCGGTCCATCCTGGTGCTGGCGGGCGGGTTCCTGCTGCGCGCGCTGACCGAGGGCGGCACGTTGCCGCCCGTGGCCGGCTTCGCGGCGGGCGTGCTGTACGCGCTGGGCCTGGCGTTCTTCGTCGACCGCGCGGGGCGGCGCGGCGACAGCGCGGGGGCCACGGCGCTGGGCATCACCGCGGTGGTGGTGGCGTACCCGTTCCTGGGCGAGGCGACGGCGCGGCTGCGCCTGGTGTCGCCCGGGCTGGGCGCGATGGGCTGGGCGCTGGTGACGGGCGCGGGCCTGCTGGCGGCGGCGCGCGCGCGGTTGCGGATGGTGGCGTGGGCCTTCACCATCGGCGCGCTGGGCACCGGCGTGCTGCTTTTCGTGGCGTCCGAGCGGCCGCTGCTGTTCACGTGGCTGCTGCTGGGGCTGGGCGCGGCCACGCTGCTGCTTGCCTACGGGCGCGAGTGGCGCCTGAAGCGGTGGCTGGTGGCGGCGGTCGTCGACGTGCTGATCCTGCGGCTGGTGATGATCTCGTCGGCGGCCAACGCGGCCGAGATGCACGCGCCGGCGCCCGGCGCCGTGCTGCCGCTGGCCCTGGCGTTGCCGATCGTGTACCTGGGCCTGTTCACGTACCGCTCGCTGGTGCTGGGCAAGGGCGTGCGCGCGTTCTATATCACGCAGTCGCTGGCCATCCTGGCGATCGGCTACGGCGGCGCCGTGAAGCTGGCGCTGGCGATGGGGCACGGCGCGGCGGCCCTGGGCATCGCGGCGCTGGCGGCGGCGGTCGCCTACTACACGGTGGCGTTCACGATCGTGCGGCAGCGTCACGGGCGCGGGCGCGCGTTCTTCTACTTCGCCTCGCTGGGCCTGGTGTTCATCGCCATCGGCAGCCGCGTCGTGGCGGGCGGCTACTGGCTGCCGTGGCTGTGGCTGGCGCTGGGCCTGGGCGCGACGCTCGAGGCCAACCGCACCGACCGCCTGACGCTGCACGCGCACGGGGTCATCTACCTGCTGCTGGGCGTGCTCGGCAGCGGCCTGGGCAAGGCCGCGTGGCACGCGTTCCTGGGCGGCACCGACGACGCGTGGCCGGGGCCGGGCGCCGCGGGCGTCTTCACCTGGCTGGGAGCCATTGCGTGCTGGGAGCTGCAGCTGCGCTCGCGGATCGCGGGCGGGTTGTCGGGCCCGAACCGCATCCCGCGGTTCGGCGCGGCGCTGCTGGCGCTGGTCGGGCTGGGCTGGGGCGCCGTGGCCGGTCTGGTGACGCTGTTCGGCGGGCTGCCGCCCGGCGGCGCGGGCGCGGCGGCGGTGGCCGTCGTGCGCACGGGCGTGCTGGCGGTGACGGTGATCGCGCTGGCGCTGGCGGCACGTCGCGCGCGGTGGAGCGAGCTGGGCTGGCCCGTCGTGCCCCTGCTGGCGCTGGGTTGCGTGAAGCTGTTGATTGAGGACATGCGTCGCGGCACGCCCCTCACGTTGACGCTCGGGTTCGCGCTGTTCGGCGCGGCGCTCATCATCGCGCCGAAGCTGTTGCTGGCCACCCGCAAGGCCCACAGGGAGGCGGTGGAGGAAACGCCCTGAGCATCGCGCGCCTGTCCGCCTGGTTGCCGGTCGTCCTGGTCCTGTCCGGGGCGGCGGTCGTCGAAGCCGGTGTTGCACCGGCCACCCCCGACACGATCGCCGCCTCCCTTTCCCTCCCGGTGCGTCATCCCGCCGAAGTCCTGTATGAAGAGGCCGTGGCCGCGGCCGGTCGCGCCGACTGGCCGGCGTACCTGTCGGCGCTTGAGCGCGCGCTGCTGGCGGCGCCCGGGCACCCGGCGCTGGAGCGGAGGCGGGCCGAGGCGCTGGCGCAACTGGGCCGCGCGGACGAGGCGATCGCCGGGCTGCGCGGACTGGCCGGCTGGGGCGTGAGATTCAAGCTGGAGGACAACGAGCTGCTGGCGCCGTTGCGGACGCACACCGGGTGGGAGGGCGTCGTCGGGGCGGCCGCCGCCGCGCGGGCGCCGCTCGGGGCGATGTCGCCGTCGTTCACGGTGGCGCGCGACAACTACATCCCCGAGGGCATCGCCTGGGACCCGAAGCGCGACGTGTTCTACGTCGGCAGCGTGGCGCGGCACATGATCGTGCGCGTCGACCGCGCGGGGGTGACCGCCGACTTCATCGCCACCGACGAGTACGGCTTTCTGGCGGGCCTGGGCCTGGCCGTCGACGCGGCGCGCGACCGGCTGTGGGCGGTCAGCACCGTGCCGGCCGACGACCCCGGCTTCGCCGCCGGCACGGCCGGACGCTCGGCGATCCACGTGTTCGACCTGGCGACGGGCGGGCTCGTGTGGTCGTGGACTTCGCGCGCCGACGACCTGCCGGGGTTCAACGACGTGTGCGTGCTGCCGGACGGCGGCGCGGCCGTGTCGGCCAGCGACCGCGGGCAGGTGGTGCGCTTCGCCGCGGACGGTGGGGATCCGGTGGCGCTGACCGCCCCGGGGGCGGTGCCCGCGGCCAACGGCCTGTGCGTGGCGCCCGACGGCGCGCACCTGTACGTGTCGGCGTGGGGGCTGGGGATCATGCGCGTCGACCTGGCCGGCGGCGGCGTCGAGACGGCCTGCGTGCCGGGCGCCGCGTTCACGACCGTGGGCGTCGACGGCCTGTACTGCGTGGACGGCGCGCTGGTGGCCGTGCAGAACTACGGCGGGCTCGATCGCGTGGCGCGCTTCACGCTGCGCGGCGACGGGCTCATCGAGGCCTGCGCGACGCTGGTGGCGCGCCAGGCGATGTTCGACGACCCGACCACCGGCGCGCCCGCGCCCGATGGCTTCCACTTCATCGCGAACAGCCATGTCACGCCGTTCCTCGAGCGCAAGGACAAGACGGTGGTAACGGGGTTCGGGCGGAGCAGCGTGATGCGGGTGGGCTGGTAGCGGTTCCTTACCGGAAAATTGCGCCGGCGCAAGTGGGGGCTCGGGACCCCGCACTTGCGCCGGCGCAACTCATCCACCCCAACGCCTAGTCCTCGCCGACCCCGCGCTCTTCCGCCGTGATCGTCAGCGCCCACGCCACATGCCACGGCGCGTCGTTCGGCACGAACGTCTCGTCGATCTCCTGGGCCGAGTACCGCACCCGCAGGAAATAACGCCCGTCGCGTCCCGGCACGAAGCGCACCGTCGGCACCAGCGCCGACAGGCAGGGGTCGTGGCGCAGCACCAGGCGCCGCTCGTCGTCGCCGATGATGAGCTCGCCGTCGGTGGCGCCGAGGCCGCCCTTGGCGGTGATCAGCGTCGAGTAGGCCTCGCCGTGGTGCACGGGGCCGTCGCGGAAGCGGAAGATCTCGCGCGCGTGGCCGCCGTTG